>NZ_JBEXKG010000016.1:0-84559 GCF_040609555.1 Streptomyces sp. NPDC004658 | reverse complement strand
CGTGCCGCCCCAGCCCTCCTCCGGCGAGCGGGCGCCGCGGCCGGCGGAGCGGGAGCGGCCGAAGGGGCTGCGCCGGGTCGTGCCGCGCCCGCGCCCGTCCGAGCCCGAGCCGCCCGCCGCGCGCGACACACCGGCCCCGCCGCATCTGGCCCCCGCGCACGAACTGGGGGACGCCACGGCACCGCCCGACTGGTGGCGCGTCGGCACCGCGGGCCCCCTGGCCGACGCCGACCCGGTGCCGGGGTTCGTCGGCGGCGTGGAGATCCCGGAACTGCTCAAACGGCCCCCGCAGGCGGCTCCCGCGGAGAAGGCCGAGCCGGTGGCGGAGCCCGCCGAGGCCGCGCCGGAAGCGGCGCCCGCCCCGCGCCGCCGCCTGCTCCCCGTCCCGTCCGCCGGCTGGTCCAACCCGCTCCTGCTGCTGGCCGCCGCCGCGCTGGTCGCCGGCGCCGTGCTCGGCAACTGGTTCGCGCTGCTCCTCGGCTGGGCCATCGCCTACGGCTCCCGGCGGCTGACGCCCGCGGAGACCAAGTGGGCGGTGATGGTCCTGCCGGGCACGGCGGTCGCGGCGGGACTGGTGTGGCTGTGGGGCCGCAACGAGGGCCGCTGGGGCGACCCGATCGCCCAGGGCCACATGAACGACGCGGTGAGCGCCACCTGGCCCTGGGTGGTGAGGGGGGCGGCGCTCGCCTCGGCGGCCTACCTGGTCTGGCGCTCCCAGCGGAAGGGGTAGTTCCGCGCGCTCCCCGGCAAGCGGTGGCCGACCCACCCAAGGGGCGCGGGGACTGCGCGACCAGCCCCCACGCACCCGCACGCGACAAAGCACCCTCGCCCCCCGAACCCCACCCGGCCGAACCACCGGAGGCACCCGGCACAATGGCCCGCATGGCCTCCTCGCTGACCGTCGGTTTCGACCTCGACATGACCCTCATCGACTCCCGCCCGGGCATCCGTGCCTGCTACCTGGCCCTGGCGGAGCGGACGGGGACGTTCATCGACGCCGATCTGGCGGTGACCCGGCTCGGGCCGCCGCTCGCGGAGGAGCTGATCCACTGGTTCCCGGCCGAGGAGGTGCCGGCGGTGGCCGACCTGTACCGGGAGATGTACCCCTCCATAGCCATCGCGGCGACGCCCGCCATGGAGGGCGCCCGGGAGGCGGTCGACGCGGTGCGGGCGGCCGGCGGACGGACGATGGTGGTGACGGCGAAGTACGAGCCGAACGCCAAGCTGCACCTGGCCCACCTCGGCATCGAGCCGGACGTGGTCGTCGGCGACCTGTGGGCCGAGCAGAAGGCGGCGGCGCTGCGCGAGTACGGCGCCGGCGTGTACGTCGGCGATCACGTCGGAGACGTCCGCGGCGCCCGTGCGGCGGGTGCGTTCTCGGTCGCCGTGGCGACCGGCCCGTGCCCGGCCGACGAGCTGCGCGCGGCCGGTGCGGACGTCGTCCTCGCGGACCTGTCCGCGTTCCCCGCGTGGCTCGGCGGCTACCGCGAGGCGCCCGGCGCCGCGTCCCTCGCCTGACGCCGGCCGGCGGCGACGGACCGCAGGACACCCGCGCCGGCCACGAGGAATCCGACGGCCATGAGCATGCTCAGACCGAACATGTACGTCGGAAAAGGCTTCGCTCCGAGGAACAGCGGGGCCACCGTGACGAGGGTGGCCACGGCCCCGAGGAAGAAGACGACGGCACCGGCGCGGATCAGTCGGTCACCGGGCGCGGCGGAATTCGTTTGGGTTTTGTCACGCACCGGACCAGGGTAGTTCCCTGCGCGAGAGAACAACCGGGGGACGTCTTGTCACCCGCCCCAAGACCATTAGCCTTGGTACCGGCGGGTCATGGTCGACCCGCCCCAGTGCTATCAAGAGCCGTTTCCGAAGTAGTTTTCCGACGAGTACGAGGACGAGGACAGACGTGCCTACCGGCAAGGTCAAGTGGTTCAACAGCGAGAAGGGCTTCGGCTTTCTCTCCCGCGACGACGGCGGTGACGTCTTCGTCCATTCCTCGGTTCTCCCCGCCGGAGTCGATGCGCTCAAGCCGGGACAGCGCGTGGAGTTCGGTGTCGTCGCCGGTCAGCGCGGTGACCAGGCACTGTCGGTGATCGTGCTCGACCCGACGCCGTCCGTCGCCGCCGCCCAGCGCAAGAAGCCGGACGAGCTGGCGTCGATCGTCCAGGATTTGACGACCCTTCTCGAGAACATCACGCCGATGCTGGAGAAGGGCCGTTACCCGGACAAGGCGTCCGGCAAGAAGATCGCCGGTCTGCTCCGCGCGGTCGCCGATCAGCTGGACGTCTGAGCCGGAACCGGAGCCGGGCCCGCATTAGGGGAAAGCGAGCGCGTCCGGGCCGAGGGGCGGCACCAGCCCCTCGGCCGCCGCGCGCGTGAGCAGTCCCCGGACCGCCGCGTAGCCGTCCTCGCCGAGGTCGGCGGTGAACTCGTTGACGTACAGCCCGATGTGCTGGTCGGCGACGACCGGGTCCATCTCCTGGGCGTGTTCCATGACGTACGGCCGGGAGGCCTCGGGGTCGTCCCAGGCGGCCCGTACGGAGGCCCGGACGGCGTCGGTGAGCCGGCCGAGCCGCTCGGCGCCCAGCGACCGCTTGGCGATGATCGCGCCCAGCGGGATCGGCAGCCCGGTGGTGTGCTCCCAGTGCTCGCCCATGTCGGCGAGCTTGTGCAGCCCGTAGTTCCGGTAGGTGAACCGGGCCTCGTGGATGACCAGGCCCGCGTCCACCTTGCCGTCCCGTACGGCCGGCATGATCTCGTGGAACGGCATGACCACGATCTCGCCGACCCCGCCCGGCAGGGTGTCCGCGGCCCACAGCCGGAACAGCAGGTAGGCGGTCGACCTCTCGCTCGGCACCGCGACCGTACGGCCCGTCAGGTCGGCACCGGCCTCCCGGGTGAGCACCAGCGGTCCGCAGCCCCGGCCCAGCGCACCGCCGCACGGCAGCAGCGCGTACTCGCCGAGGACGTACGGCAGGACGGCGTACGACACCTTCAGCACGTCGAACTCGCCGCGCTCGGCCATGCCGTTGGTGATGTCGATGTCGGCGAAGGTCACGTCCAGCGCGGGGGCGCCGGGGACGCGGCCGTGGGCGAGGGCGTGGAAGACGAAGGTGTCGTTCGGGCAGGGGGAGTACGCGATCTGCAGCGGTTCAGCGGTCATGTGCGTTCCAACTCTCCAATGCGGGCGCGAGTTTCCCGAAGCCCTCGGTGAGGGCGGCGAGGGCGTCACCGATGCGCCAGGCGGCGCGGTCGCGGGGCCCCACCGGGTTGGAGACCGCGCGGATCTCCAGCACGGGCACGCCGTGCGCCGCGGCGGCCTCCGCCACCCCGAACCCCTCCATGCCCTCGGCGAGCGCGCCGGGGTGCCGGTGGCGCAGGACGGCGGCGCGGTCGGCCGTGCCGGTCACCGTGGAGACGGTCAGGATCGTGCCGGTCCGGGCACCGGTGGCCCCGGACGCGACTCGTACGAGTGGTTCCGGCGGACGGTGGGTGACGGTCCCGAAACCGAGTTCCGTGACCGGCAGGAAACCGTCGGCGGTCTCGGCGCCCAGGTCGGCGACGGTGATCGCGTCGGCGACGACGAGCGAGCCGACGGGCGCCGCGGGCGGGAAGCCCCCGCCGATCCCGGCCGAGACGACCAGGCCGTAGGGCCGGCCGGCCAGCGCGGCGGCGGTGAGGGCGCCGGCGGTCGTGGCGGCGGCGAGCGCCGGGCCGACCCCGGCCGCGAGCAGGTCCCAGCCCGCGGCCGTACGGACCAGGGACGCGCCCGGCAGCCGTACCTCCTCGTCCGGCGCGGGCAACGCCCGGGCCACCGCGTCCCGCTCGACGGCGACCGCGGTGGCGACGAGGACCGGAAGAGACGTCGTGATCAGGCCTTCTTCAGCTTGAAGGACCACATGCCCTTGTTCGTGTTCTCGCCCATCCGGATCGACAGGGTGTTGGTGTTGCCCTGGGTGCCGTACTGGACGTTGAAGAACGCGCTGCTCGGGATCGTGCGGTACGTCTCCTTGCTGGAGTCGCTGAACTGGCGGCCGTTGACCAGCACGATCCAGCCCGCGTCCGCGATCTTCGGGTCGACGCCGATGCGGACGGTCTCGTCCTGGCCGACCTTGATCGACTTGACGTCGTCGGCGTTCTTGACGCACTCCTTCAGCGACTTCTCGTCCAGCGCCTTGCCGTCGTTGTAGCAGACGGCCTCGGAGTTGACCGAGTGCCCGCCGACGGTGATCGTCGCGACGGGAGTCGGCTTGTCGCAGGCCGACAGGACGAGCAGTCCGGCGGAAACGGCGCCGGCGGCGGCGACGACGCGGCGGCGTCGCGCAACGCGGGGTACATCAGCGGCTTCGCCGCGGGGCAGCGTGGTCATGGCCGAAGGCTATCGGGCGTCCGGAGCCGCCCGCCCACGTGGGGTACGGCGTGCCCGGTTCGTTACGCCACGCGTGCCCGTGCCCCCGCGGCGTCACGCCGCCGGGGCCTTGGTCCGGCCGCCCTGCCGGGCCGAGGCCAGCAGACCCTTCAGCGTGCTCAGCCAGCCGGCGGCCACGAACGCGGCCCCGACCAGCAGCCCGGCCGTGCCGTTGAGCGGCATCACGATGCCGACCGCGCCGCCGAACACCCACGCCATCTGCAACAGCGTCTCCGAGCGGGCGAACGCCGAGGTCCGCACCAGTTCGGGCACGTCCCGCTGGATCAGCGCGTCCAGCGCCAGCTTGGCCAGCGCCTGCGCGAACCCGGCGACCGCGGCCAGACAGGCCACCAGGAACGCCCCGAAGAAGAGGGCGGCGACGACCGCCGTGCCGAGCACCACCGCGACGACGGTCACGATGATGATCTCCGGCGCCCGGGAGCGGAGCCAGGCCCCCACGGCCGTGCCGAGGGCGTTGCCCGCGCCCGCCGCGACCCCCACTATCCCCAGCGACACCGCCGCGCTCTCCCCGGTCAGCGGGTGCTCGCGCAGCAGGAAGGCGAGGAAGAAGATCAGGAAGCCGGACAGGCAGCGCAGCGCGGCGTTGGCGCCGAGGGCGTGCGTGACGGCGGGCCCGACCGTCCGCAGTCCCGGCCGCTTCACCTGCCCCCGGTGCGGCCCGTGCAGATGCTGCTCGTCGGCCGCGAGCAGCGCCACGTCCTCGCCCTTGGCCGAGTCCACCTTGGGCGGCAGGGAGAACGACAGGAACGTACCGGCGACGAAGATCACGAAGGCGCCGTAGAGCGGCCACGGATCGCCGAGGGCGTGCAGCCCCGCCGCGACGGGCGCGGCGGCACCGGTGGCCAGCAGCCCGGCGAGGGTCACCCGGGAGTTCGCCTTCACCAGCGAGAACCGCGGCGGCAGCAGCCGTGGCACCACGGCACTGCGGACCACTCCGTACGCCTTGGACGCCACCAGCACGCCCAGCGCGGCCGGATACAGCTCCAGGCTGCCGGTCGCCACCGCCCCCGAGATGATCAGCGAGAGCAGCGCCCGCGCCAGCATCGCCCCCGCCATCGCGGCCCGCCGCCCGTGCGGCAGCCGGTCCAGGAGGGGGCCGATGACGGGCGCGAGGACCGTGAAGGGCGCCATGGTGATCGCGAGATAGAGGGCGACCCGGCCGCGCGCCTCGTCGGTCGGCACCGAGAAGAACACCGTGGACGCGAGCGCCACGGTGACCATCACGTCCCCGGCGCCGTTCACCGCGTGCAGCTCGATCAGCTTGCCCAGACCCGACTCACCCGCGCCGTGCGCGTGCGTGGCCCTGCGGATGCCCCGGGCCGCTCCGGTCACCGGAAGGTGCAGGGCACGGCCGACCGAGCGGACGGCACCTCCCACCCGGCCCGAACCGCCGCCCCGACCATTCGCCCTGTCCGCGGCTGCCACGACGTTCATAGTGCCCCGAGATACGGTCGGATAGTGCGGATCGTTCGGGTGTGGCGGCACACGACTCCGGTCGGCGCAGGCAGAGGGGCGGGTGGGAATATGCACGAATCCCGTCCGGTGTAGCGTGCCTATCTCAGCCATAACGCAGAATGGATGGCAGAGGTGCGCCCAGGCGCGCGGATGCAGACGTCGATGCGGTCCCCAGGTCCGCTCCGTCGGCGAAACCGCCGGAGGCAGCCGCACTCGACGAGACGGCGTAGGAGAGAAGCGATACCTGTGAGCGCAGCGACAACGCGAAGCCGCACCCCCGACCGCCTGTGCGCCGAGGCCGTCGACCTCGCCCGCGCCGCCGCCGAGGAGGCCGCCGCGCCCGGCGTGGTCGGCGAGCACGCCGGCCTGGTGTCGGAGGGCGACCGCGTTGTCACGCACTTCTTCGAGTGCAAGGAACTGGGCTACCGCGGCTGGCGCTGGGCGGTCACGGTGGCCCGCGCCTCCCGCGCCAAGGTCGTCACGCTCGACGAGGTCGTCCTCCTGCCCGGCCCCGACGCCCTCCTCGCCCCCGAGTGGGTCCCGTGGAGCGAGCGCCTGCGCCCCGGCGACCTCGGCCCCGGCGACCTGCTCCCCACCGACCAGGACGACCTGCGCCTGGAGCCCGGCTACACGGGCGAGGAGGAGCCGCCGCCGAACTCGGTGGTCTCCGAGGAGATGCGGGAACTGGCCGAGGCGGAGGACGCCGACGTCACGCCGGGCGCCCCCGCCGCCCAGCCGACCGCCCCGTCCCGCGGCTCCATCGCGTCCGTCGCCGAGGAACTGGGCATGCGCCGGGCCCGCGTGCTGTCCCGTTACGGCCTGCACAGCGCCGCCGACCGCTGGGAAGAGGCCTTCGGCCCGAAGACGGCCATGGCCCAGGCGGCCCCCGCCACCTGCATGAGCTGCGGCTTCCTCACCCCCATCGGCGGCTCCCTCGGCCAGGCCTTCGGCGTCTGCGCCAACGAGTTCTCCCCGGCCGACGGCCGCGTCGTCTCCCTCGCCTACGGCTGCGGCGGCCACTCGGAGGCGGCGGTCATGCCGAAGCCCCCGCAGCCGGCCGCCCCGGTGGTCGACGAGACCCGGGTCGACCCCTTCCCGCTGCGTCCCGCCCGCGACTCCGGCTCGGTCCCGGAGGCCGGCGACGACGAGACGGCCGAACTCGGCCACTCCTGACCCCGCACGCGCACCTCGGCCCACACCGTCTTGCGCGGTGAGGGCCCGGGCGCCGTACCCCAGCGCTCCGCCAGCGCCTCCACGAGGAGCAGCCCCCGCCCGCTGTCCGCGTCCGCTGCGGGACGCATCGGCTCGGGCAGCCGGTCACCGCGCGTGTCGGTCACCTCGATACGGAGCGTGTCCCCGACGGCGTACAGCGTCAGCCGGAAGTCCCGGCCGGCCACCCGGCCGTGACCGGCCGCGTTCGCCGCGAGTTCGGCCACGATCAGCTCCGCCGGGTCCAACGGAAGCCCCCACGACCGCAGTTGCTCCCTGGCGAGCAGCCGGGCGAGACGGGCCCCGCGGGGCGTGGGGGAGAGCCGTGCCGTGAAGTTCGGGACGGGGGTGGAGATGTGGGTGGAGATTTCCTGGTTCACATCACTCAGAGTGGCCGTGCCTGCTACCTCTGAACAGTGACGACGCGGTTGCGTAGGGTCACTGTCCAGCGCGTGTCCGGGGGTGTCCGGGCGTGTCGAGAAGGGGGTGCCGCGGGGTGAGTGAGGAAGAGGAGCCGGGCTGGGAGATCGAGCCGGACGACGAGTGGGGCGTCGCCGTCATCGCCACCGTCGGCCGCCAACTGAGGCTGCGCCGCGAGGCGGTGGGTATGCGCGCCGCCGACTTCGCCAAGGCCGTGGGCTACAGCGAGGACATGGTCTACAAGGTCGAGTCCGGCAAGCGGATCCCGAGACCGGAGTACCTCGACAAGGCGGACAAGGTCCTGGACGCGGGTGGGTTGCTCGCGGCGATGAAGGAGGACGTGGAGAAGGTCCGCTATCCGAAGAAGGTTCGGGCTCTGGCGGAGGTGGAGGCGAAGGCGGTTGAGCTCCAGCTGTACGACCCGCTGAACATCCATGGGCTGCTCCAGACACCCGAGTACGCACGGGCGTTGCTCCTCATGCGACGCCCTGCGTACAGCAGTGAGGAGGTGGAGCGGTTCCTGTCGGCCCGGATGGCTCGCAAGGCGGTCTTCGAGCGGGACCCGGCGCCCGAGATCAGCTTCGTGCTGGAGGAGTGGACACTGCGGCGACCGTTCGGAGGCAGGGAAGTACTGCGGCGCCAGCTGGAACACATCCTCGCGGCAGGGCAGTTGCGCGGTGTCGAGCTTCAGGTGATGCCGATGGACCGCGAGGAGCACGCCGGCTTGGCCGGTGGTATCGAGGTGCTCAAGTTCGCGGACGGCTCGGCAGTGGGTCGCTCGCCGGCAGTGGCCAACGGCCGACCGGTGGAGGAACCCAGGCACCTCCGTATCCTTGAGCTGCGCTACGGCATCATCCGGGCGCAGGCGCTCACTCCCCGTGAGTCGACGACCTTCATCGAGGAACTGCTGGGGGCACCATGATCCGTTGGTTCAAGAGCAGCTACAGCAGCAGCAGTGAAGGCGACTCCTGCGTCGAAGTCGCCCTGGACTGGGACGCCGCCCCCACCCCTTCCACCATCCACATCCGCGACTCCAAGCAGCACGACGGCCCCCGCCTCACCGTCGCTCCCTCCACCTGGACGGAGTTCGTCTCGTACGCCGCCCGGCGCTGAATCAGCCGGTGAGGCTCGCCTCGTGGACGGTGTCGAGGCTCGCCTCCTTGCCGGTGCGTTCCAGGCGCAGGTGGGCCGAACGGCCGTGCAGCGTCAACGTCATGAGCTGGTTGCCGAACCACGGCCCGCCCCGCTTGCGCCACCGCACCGGTGGCCGGGGGGTGCGGCCGTGCCGGGCGAGCAGGCGGCCCAGGAGGCGGGCCGGCGCGCTCCAGCCGACGTGGAAGCCGATCCGCAGGGCCGCCGGCACGGAGTTGTGCACGGGTGAGCAGGTGAGCTGGACGACGGGGACACCGAGGTCGCCGGAGCGCCAGGTGGCCTCGGCGATGTAGCCGTGGTGCACGTCCCCGGACAGGACGCACACGCTCGCCGGGGCGCCCGGTGCCGCCGCGACGTCGGCTATGAGGCCGGCGAGGTCGGCGAAGGAGCGGGGGAAGGCCGCCCAGTGCTCCAGGTCGGCCCCGCGGCGCAGCCACTCGCCGAAGCGGGCCCAGCGGTCGCCGCGTTCCCCGGCGCACAGGGCCGCGTCCCAGCCCTCGGTGTCGTGCACCAGGTGCGGCAGCAGCCAGGGCAGGGAGGTGCCGATCAGGAGGTGGTCGTAGGCCCCCTCGTCGGCGAGGACCTGCTCGCGCAGCCAGGCGGCCTCGCCCGCGTCCAGCATCGAGCGGCGGCTCTCCTCCAGGACCCGCGCGGCCCGGGAGTCGACCATCACCACCCGGACCCGGCCGAAGTCGCGCCGGTAGCTGAAGCGGACCGTGGAGGAGTCGGCGTCGGCCTGTTCGGCCAGGGCGCGCAGCGCCTTCGTACCGTCCGGGGTGGCGCGGACCGTGGCCCAGGTCGGGTCGTCGGCCAGTTCGGCGGGGGAGAGGTTGCCGATGTGCTGGTGGACCCAGTACGACATCAGGCCGCTCAGCAGCCGTTCCTGCCACCAGTCGGTGGCGCGCATGTCGGCGAGCCAGGCGGCGGAGGTGTTCCAGTCGTCCACGATGTCGTGGTCGTCGAAGATCATGAAGCTGGGCACGGTGGACAGCAGCCAGCGGACCTCCGGGTCGAGCCAGGACTCGCAGTAGAGGTGGCAGTACTCCTCGTAGTCGGCGACCTGGCCGCCGGGCGGCTCGTCCAGGTTCCGGCGGGCGGCCAGCCAGCGCCGGGTCTCCTCGGAGGTCTCGTCGGCGTACACCTGGTCGCCCAGGAGCAGCAGGACGTCGGGGCGCTCCGCGTCGGGGTCGGCCGACAGCCTGCGGGCCAGGGTGTCGAGGGCGTCCGGGCCGACCGGGTCCTTGCCGTCCGCCGGGGGCGCGGCCCAGCGGCACGAGCCGAACGTGACGCGGACGGCGTCGCCGGCGCCGGGCGTGCGGATGACGGAGGGCGGGAAGCGGGAGTCGGGCAGCGGCCATACCGGGGCGTCGTCGAGGAACACCTCGTAGGAGGGGGCGGTGCCCGGTTCCAGCCCGGTCACCGTGACCAGCGCGTAGTGGTGCCCGGCCACCTGGAAGGTGGCCGCCGTGCCGCCCGCGCCGCCGGAACAGCTCACCCGCGCCGTGCAGGGCCCGCTCGCCTCGACCCACACGGTCGCGCAGGAGCCGTCGGTGTACCTCAGCAGGGGTCCCAGGCGCAGTTCGGCCATGTGATGCCTTCCTGTCTCGCACGGTACGGAAAGGAACGACCCCAGCGACGGTACAGGCGTCTGGGACCCGTCCGGGCGGGCACGTGAGAGAAGACCGGGCGGGCGGCCCCGGTGAGCGGTGAGACGGAGAGGCGGTGTCGTGGCCGGGCACGGGCGGACGACGCGGGCGCGGGAGACCCACGGCAGGGCGGGCGAGGACGACCTGCTGCGGGGGTTCGAGGTGGACGACCGGCAGCCGGAGCGGCCGGTGCTGCTGGACGCCGACGGGCGGCCGGTCGAGACCTGGCGGGAGAACCACCCCTACGACCACCGGATCGGCCGGCGCGAGTACGAGCGGACCAAGCGGATCCTCCAGATCGAACTGCTCAAGCTCCAGCGCTGGGTGAAGGACACCGGGCAGCGGATCGTCGTGGTGTGCGAGGGGCGGGACGCGGCCGGCAAGGGCGGCACCATCAAAAGGTTCACCGAGCGGCTGAACCCCCGGGGGGCCCGTGTGGTGGCGCTGGACAAGCCGACCGAGCGGGAGGCGGGGCAGTGGTACTTCCAGCGGTACGTGACGCACCTGCCGGCCCGCGGGGAGATGGTCTTCTTCGACCGGTCCTGGTACAACCGGGCCGGCGTCGAGCGGGTCATGGGGTTCTGCACGGAAGACGAGTACCGGCAGTTCCTGCGGCAGGCCCCGCTGTTCGAGCGGCTGCTCACCGACGACGGCATCCTGCTGGTGAAGTTCTGGTTCTCGGTGTCCCGCGCCGAGCAGCGGACCCGGTTCGCGATCCGGCAGGTCGACCCGGTGCGCCGCTGGAAGCTCTCCCCGACCGACCTGGCCTCCCTCGACCGCTGGGACGACTACACCGCGGCCAAGGTCGACATGTTCCGGGCGACCGACACCGCGCACGCGCCCTGGACGGTCGTGAAGAACAACGACAAGCGGCGGGGCCGGCTGGAGGCGATGCGCAGCCTGCTGGACCGTTTCGACTACCCGGCCAAGGACCGCGAGGCGGTCGGCAGCCCCGACCCGCTGATCGTCGGAGCGGCGGACACCCTGCTCGAACCGGGTGAGGAGCCCACCGCCCTGTCGCCGACCCCGCTGGCCGGACCGGGCGGCGGACCCGGGAACCACCCGGACCCGGAGGCGACGGCCGGCCGCGGCCACACGTGAGGAGGAACCCGGACCATGGGGACGGTGGTACACGTCCCGCAGACGCGGGACATGATCGGGGACGAGCTGTCCGGCGACGAGGCCTTCACCGCGCTGCGGCGCTACGGGGGCGCGCGCCTGCTGCTCGACGCCTTCTCCCGGTTCCGCTACGCCGACGGCTTCACCAACGCCCGCGCCCTCGGCTTCCAGATCGTGCTGGGTATGGTGCCGTTCACCATCGCGCTCGTCGGCCTCGCCTCGGCCGCGCACACGGAGAGCGTGGGGCGGATCATCGAGCTGACCCTGGGCAGGATCGTGCCGGGCGCCAGCGCCGACGTGGTCCGGGAGGCGCTGCGCGGCACTCGCCGCGGCGCCGGCTCCGACGCGTGGAGCACCCTCGCGCTCTGCCTGGGCCTGGCCTTCTCCGTCCTCAACCTGGCCTCGGCCATGGGCCAGGTGGAGCGGGGCGCCAACCGGATCTACGGCATCGAACGGGACCGGCCCTTCCCGCGGAAGTACGGCAGGGCCGTGCTGCTCGCCTTCGCCGCCGGCGTGCCCATGGTGCTCGGGTTCCTGGTCCTGGTCGCCGGCCGGGCCGTGACCGCCGCGACGACCGAGGCGCTGGGCGTCTCCGGGCCCCCGGCGTGGTGGGGCGCCCTGGAGATCCCCGTGGGCACCGCCCTCGCCTGGATCGCCTCCGCCGTCATCTTCCGCTGGTCGCCGCGCCGGGACCAGCCCGGGTACACCTGGCTGGCGTTCGGTTCCGCCGTCCACCTGGTGCTGTGGGTCACCGCGACCTGGCTGCTGACGCTCTACGTCTCCCGCAGCGGCTCCTTCGGCGCCGTGTACGGCCCGCTCACGGCCTTCGTGGCCCTGCTGCTGTGGGCCAACCTGACCGGGATCGCCCTGTTCCTGGGCATCGCCTTCGCCGCGCAGCTGGAAGCGGCCCGCGCCGGTCTGGGCCGGGCCGTCAAGCCGGACCCGGGCCCGGGGCCCTGAGAGCCGGGCCCGGTGCGCGGGTCAGCACTTCCCGCGGGTCAGGACTTCACGATGCGGCGCACGTTGTCGACCGAACCGCATCCGGCCTTCAGCTGACGCTCGCGCTCCTGAAGGAACGCCGCGCCCAGCTCCTCGCGCCGCTCCATGGCCACGTTCTCGCGTGCCCCGTTGAGGATGGTGCGCTCCTCCTCGTCGGCGTGGTGGGTGACGGCCTCCACCAGCTCCTCCAGCTTCTCGTCCCACTCCTCGGAGCCGACCTCGTCGGCCTCCAGGAGGGCCAGCAGGGCCTCGTTGCCCTCGTCGTGCTCGTGCTCGCCGTGCTCGACCTCTTCGTCGTCGATGTTCTTGTACCGCTTCAGAGCGGGGTAGACCTCGGCCTCCTCGGCCAGCGCGTGCGCGATCAGCAGGTCCGCGAACTCCTCCAGCGCGGCGGCACGGTCGGCCTCCACGCTGCGCATCAGACGGAACAGGTCCTCCATGCGCCGGTGGTCCTGGAGGATCAGCTCGACGACATCCCGGGTTTCGGCCATGGGACGGGCACCACTTTCGTACGTACGGCACTACCGTGCCGGTGGATGGGTCTCTACCGCCTACCCCCGCTGTCCGCGTTGATGGCCTCCCGGCTCCGCGCTGTACCTTCGTCCTCACGTCGTAGAGGAGAGTCAACGTGAGCAAGTTCGTGCGGCCGGCGGCCGAGGGCGCCGACCCCTTCGGTACCGCCCGTCTGCGTCGCGGTGTCCTCGACGCCTGGGCGACCAGCCCCGCCCGGTTCCGGGAGGACGCCAACGCCGAGGAGGACCTGGTCCTCGGGGGGTACCGGGACCGGCTCGTCGTCGAACTGGCCCAGAACGCCGCCGACGCCGCCGCGCGGGCGCACGTGCCGGGGCGGCTGCGGCTCACCCTCCGCGACGGCGTGCTCGTGGCCGCGAACACCGGTGCCCCGCTGGACGCGGCCGGTGTCGAGTCCCTGTCCACGCTGCGGGCCTCCGCGAAGCGGGACGCCGAGGCGACGCAGGGTGCCGTCGGCCGGTTCGGGGTCGGGTTCGCCGCCGTGCTCGCCGTCACCGACGAACCGGCGATCGTGGGGCGGCACGGGGGTGTGCGCTGGTCCCTCGCGGAGGCGAGGGAGCTGGCCGCCGACACCGCCCGGCACAGCCCCGGGCTGGGGGACGAGGTGCGGCGGCGGGACGGGCACGTGCCCCTGCTGCGGTTGCCGTTCGCCGCCGAGGGCACCGCTCCGGAGCCGTACGACACCGCCGTCATCCTGCCGCTGCGCGACGCCGCCGCCGCCGATCTCGCCGAGCGGCTGCTCGACGGCATCGACGACGCCCTGCTCCTCGCCCTGCCCGGGCTGAGCGAGGTCGTCGTGGAGGTCAACGGCGAGGCGCCCCGGACGCTCAGCCGGCGTACCGACGGCCCCTTCACCATCGTGGAGGACTCCCGCAACGGCATCACCAACTGGCGCACGGCGTCCGCGAACGGGGCCCTCACGCCCGATCTCCTCGCCGGCCGGCCGGTCGAGGAGCGGCTGCGACCGCACTGGTCGGTGACCTGGGCCGTGCCCGTCGACGCCTACGGCGCACCGGTCCCGCCCCGCACGAGCCCGGTCGTGCACGCGCCGACGCCGAGCGACGAGCCCCTCGGTGTGCCCGCCCTGCTCATCGCCTCCTTCCCCCTCGACACCACCCGCCGGCACGCGGCACCCGGCCCGCTCACCGACTTCCTGGTGGAGCGCGCCGCCGACACCTACGCCGAACTGCTCGCCTCCTGGCGTCCGGTACTGGCCGGGATCATCGACCTCGTGCCGGGTCCGCTCGGCAAGGGCGCGCTGGACGGGGCCCTGCGGCAGGCCGTGCTGGAGCGGCTGCCGCGCACCGCCTTCCTGCCCCCGGCGGTCGAGGCGAAGGGCGACGACGAGCTGCCTGAGGCGCTGCGGCCCCGGGACGCCGAGATCGTGGAGGGCGCCGGCGCCGACACCGTGCGGGTGCTCGCCGAGGTGCTGCCCACCCTGCTCCCGGCGGGGCTGGAGCGGCGCGTCGAACTGCGCACCCTCGGGGTCGCCCGGCTGCCGCTCGCCGACGCCGTCGACCGGCTCGCCGGGCTGGAGAAGGAGCCGCGGTGGTGGTGGCGGCTGTACGACAGCCTGGCCGGGGTCGACCCCGAGCGGCTGTCGGGACTGCCGGTGCCGCTCGCCGATGGTCGTACGACGATCGGGCCCCGGCAGGTGCTGCTGCCCACGCCGGACGCCGCCCGGATCGATCCGGACGTGCTGGGCCGGCTCGGGCTGAAGGTGGCGCACGCGGACGCCGCGCACCCGCTGCTGGAGAAGCTCGGCGCGCTGCCCGCGACCCCGCGCGCGGTGCTGACCACCCCGCAGATCCGGGCCGCCGTGGCGGGTTCGCTGGAGGAGGACGGCGCCCTCGGCTGGGAGGAGGACGCGCCGGACGCCGAGGAACTGGCCGACACGGTGCTCGCGCTGGTGCGGGACGCGGGGCTGGAACCCGGGGACGAGCCCTGGCTGGGCGCCCTCGCGCTGCCCGACGAGGACGGGGAACTCGCGCCCGCCGGTGAGCTGGTGTTCCCCGGCAGCCCCTTCGCCCGGGTCATCCGCGAGGGTGAACTGGCCGCCGTGGACGCCGACCTGGCGGAGAGGTGGGGGGAGCAGCCGCTCGCCGCGTGCGGGGTGCTCGCCGACTTCGCGCTCGTGAGGGCCACGGACGTCGTGCTGGACCCGGACGAACTGGAGCCCCGGGAGGGCGACTGGGCCGAGCCCGACGACGCCGGTCTGCTGGACGCCGTGGACGTGTGGTGCGAGGACATCCTCGACCGGTTCCCGGACAGCCCGGTCCCGCCGGTCGCCACCGAACTCGTCGCCGTCCGCGACCTGGACCTGGTGGACGACGACCACTGGCCCGAGGCGCTCGCCCTGCTGGCCCGGCCGCCGCTGCGGGACGCCCTCACCCAGCCCGTGCGCATCCTGCTGCCCGACGGCACCCACGAGGTCGTACGGCCGTACACCGCGTGGTGGCTGCGCGGGCACCCGGTGCTCGACGGGCGGCGCCCGGCCGGGCTGCTCGCGGCCGGCGGCGACCCGCTGCTGCGCGGGCTGTACGACGAGGCCGACGCCACCGGGTTCGAGGACGAGCAGGTGCTGCGGGCGCTCGGTGTGCGCACCTCCGTCGACGCGCTGCTGGACGAGCCCGGCGGCGCCGCCGAGCTGCTGGACCGCCTCGCCGACCCGGAGCGGCCCGTGACGCCGGCTCAGCTGCACGGGCTGTACAGCGCGCTGGCGGAGCTGGACCCCGAGCAGGTGACCCTGCCGGACGAGCTGCGGGCCGTGGTCGACGGGCGTGTGCGGGTCGTGGACGCCGGGTCGGCCGTCGTGGTCGACTCGCCGGACCTGCTGCCGTTCACCTCGGGCGTGCCGCTGCTGCCGGTCCGGCCCGCGCGGGCGGCCGAGCTGGCCGAGCTGTTCCAGGTGCGGCGGCTGAGCGAGTCCGTCACCGGCGCGGTGCACTCCGAGGGGACCGAGCACGACGTACCGGACGCGGTGCGCGTGCTGCTCGGGCCGCGGACGCCGGACACCTACGTCGAGCACGAGGAACTCGTCGTGGACGGCGTGGAGATCGACTGGCGGCTGACCGACGACGGTGTCCTGCACGCGGCCACCCTGGAGGGGGTCGCGGCGGGGCTGGCCTGGGCGGCGGGGCAGTGGCCCCGGCGGTTCGAGGTGGCCGCGCTGCTGGAGGACCCGTCGCGGACGGAGGAGCTGGCGCGGGACCGCTGGTTCGACTGACCCCGGCCGCTTCCGCCGGAGGCGTTCCCTCCCCCTGCACTCCCGCACAGAATTTTCACTACTCGTACAACCTTTCACATTGTTCCCGTGTCACATCTGCGGAGTCACCCGACTCCCCAGATCTCAACGTGGGGACCACACATGCGCATCCGTGCCTCTGTCGCCGTCGTCGGCGGCGCCCTGGCCCTGTCCGCCCTCGCCGTCCCGGCCGCCCAGGCCGACGGCGGCTACGGCGACACGAAGATCACCAAGGTGGTCGTCGACGGTGACAACAAGGTGCAGATCGGCATCTCCAGCGCGGTGACCGTCAAGGTCAGCGTGACCGCCACCGACAACTCGGGCATCAAGGGCGCCGACGAGTTCACCCTCTACGGCCCCGACAACGGGTACGCGGGCACCGGCAAGCCCACCTGCACCAAGGTCAACGCCACCACCTCGACCTGCACCGCCTCGGTGAAGATCGACCCGAAGACGGACTACCTCACCAACAAGAGCGCCGGCACCTGGTACGTGGACGCGTGGGTCGACGCCAAGGACGGGGACTTCATCTGGAAGCAGAAGGCCGGCTCCTTCTCCTTCCAGCGCGCCGCCCGGCTCACCGCCAACGCCTCCCCGGAGCCGGTGAAGAAGGGCAAGACCGTCACCGTGACGGGCGCCCTCACCCGCGCCAACTGGGAGTCGCTGAAGTACGGCGGCTACGCCTCGCAGTCCGTGAAGCTCCAGTTCCGCAAGAAGAGCTCCAGCACCTACACCACGCTGAAGACCGTCAAGTCGGACTCCAAGGGCAACCTGAAGACGACGACCACCGCCACGGTCGACGGCTACTACCGCTTCTCCTTCGCGGGAGGCTCCACCACCTCGGCGGTCAACGCCACGGGTGACTTCGTCGACGTGAACTGAGCGGCACGGACCCGGCCCCGGGAGCGCCTGCCGTCGCTCCCGGGGGCGGAACGTTCCTTCTCAGTTGTGTCATGGGCCGGTAATCCCCAGGCCAAATCTGACCGGAAAGAGGTCTTGCCGTACAACCAGTCCTCTGCCTCGGAGATCTGATCGCGTGAGTCGACCGACTCCAACGATCACTTCTCCCTCCAGGGGAACGCACATGCGCATACGTGCCACCGTGGCCGCCGTCTCCGGCGCCCTGGCCCTCTCCGCCTTCGCCGTCCCGGCCGCCCACGCCACCGGTGACTCGGGCACGCCGTACACGCTGAACGTCAGCTTCTCGAACGTCACCATCGCCAAGGCGATCAAGGTCGGCACCACCAACGAGGTCAGTGCCACCTACTCGTACACGCTGACGCACGGTTCGGACGTGAACATCGCGGCGAAGGACTTCTACACCGACGCCTTCCTGTACAAGGGCTCGTACGACACCGCCACCGCCGAGCTGTACGGCGACAACCCGGCGACCTGCACCCCCGTCACGACGACGACGGCCACCTGCAAGGGCACCGTCGACATCTACCCGGCCGACGGGGACCTGAAGAGCGCCTGGGCCGGTTCCTGGGGCGTGGCCGCCGAGGCCGTCGCCTTCAACGGCCAGGACCAGAACAACCCCGACCTGAGCAAGGTCGGCTACAAGGACAAGAGCGGCCTCGGCAGCACCCTGGTGCAGCGCTACTCCAAGCTCACGGCCAACGCGGGCCCCGAGCCCGTCGGCAAGGGCAAGACCCTCACGGTGACGGGCAAGCTGACCCGGGCGAACTGGGATGACCACCTGTACCACGGCTACACCAGCCAGCCGGTCAAGCTCCAGTTCCTCAAGAAGGGCACGACCACCTGGACCACCGTCAAGACGGTGTACACGGACTCGTCCGGCAACCTGAAGACCACCACCACCGCGAACTACGACGGCTACTGGCGCTACAGCTTCGCGGGCACCTCGACCACCCCGGCGGTCAACGCCGCGTCCGACTACGTCGACGTGCAGTAGCGGCACCCGGCCGGACCTCAGTCCGGGAAGCGGCGGCCGACCCACCTCCACAGGTACTCCAGGGCGGCCGCCGCCACCGCGGCCACGCCGACCGCCGTCCACGGCAAGGCCATGCCGACCAGCTTCAGCGCGAAGAAGGCCTGGAGCCCGGGCACGGCGAGGACCAGCAGGAAGGCCACGGCCATGGCGGCCACCAGGGCCACCCGCCACCAGGTGTAGGGGCGGGCGATGATCGCCAGGACCCACAGGGAGACCAGGAACAGGGTCAGGGTGGCCGCGCTCGTCTCCGCGGCCAGGGCGCCGGGACCGGTGTAGTGGTGGCGGGCGAGCAGATACGTGACGAACGTCGCGACGCCGGCCACCACCCCGCCGGGAACCGCGTACCGCATCACCCGGCGCACGAAGTGCGGTCTCGCCCGCTCCGTGTTCGGGGCGAGGGCCAGGAAGAAGGCCGGGACACCGATGGTGAGCGTGGACAGCAGGGTCAGGTGCCGGGGCAGGAACGGGTACTCCACCTGCCAGCACACCACCAGCACCGCCAGCAGCACCGAGTAGACCGTCTTCACCAGGAACAGCGTCGCCACGCGCGTGATGTTGCCGATCACCCGGCGGCCCTCGGCGACCACCGCGGGCAGGGCCGCGAAGCTGTTGTCGAGCAGCACGATCTGAGCCACCGCCCGCGTGGCCTCCGAGCCGGAGCCCATGGCGACCCCGATGTCCGCGTCCTTCAGGGCCAGCACGTCGTTCACGCCGTCCCCGGTCATCGCCACCGTGTGCCCGCGCGACTGGAGCGCGCCCACCATGTCCCGCTTCTGCCGCGGGGTCACCCGCCCGAAGACGGTGCCCGCGTCCAGGGCCTGCGCCATCGCCGGCCGCTCGGCGGGCAGCCGGCGCGCGTCCACCACCGTGCCGTCCAGGCCCAGCTTCGCGGCGACCGCGCCGACCGAGACCGCGTTGTCACCGGAGATGACCTTGGCGCGGACGTTCTGCTCGGCGAAGTAGCGCAGGGTGTCGGAGGCGTCGGGCCGCAGCCGCTGGTCCAGGACGACCAGGGCGGTGGGGCGGGCCCCCCGGGCCGGCTCGGGGTCGTCCAGGTCGCGGTGCGCCCGGGCCAGCAGCAGCACGCGCAGGCCCTGCTCGTTCAGGCGCTCGGTCTCGGCCAGGGCCGGGTCGCCGGCGTCGAGGAGGACGTCCGGGGCGCCGAGCAGCCACGTGCTGGTCTCGCCGTCGCCCTCGCTGAACGCGGCCCCGCTGTACCT
This sequence comes from Streptomyces sp. NPDC004658, assembly GCF_040609555.1. Lineage (NCBI taxonomy): Bacteria > Bacillati > Actinomycetota > Actinomycetes > Kitasatosporales > Streptomycetaceae > Streptomyces > Streptomyces sp. NPDC004658. Next base: position 65,178 of record NZ_JBEXKG010000016.1, on the reverse strand, counting down.
GCGGGCGGAGGAGAACGGCAGCGACTCGACGCAGCGCCAGTCGTCGCTGTCCGGATAGGCGTCGATGATCGCCTGGAGGGAGGGGTTGGGGCGCGGGTCGGACTCGCCGAGCGCGCCGAGCACCTTGCGCAGGTACGTCTCGTCCGCCCCGTCCAGCGTCCGCAGCTCGGTGACGTCCATGCCGCCCTCGGTGAGCGTGCCGGTCTTGTCCAGGCAGACGGTGTCGACGCGGGCCAGGCCCTCGATGGCCGGCAGCTCCTGCACGAGGCACTGTTTGCGGCCGAGCCGGATGACGCCGATCGCGAAGGCCACGGAGGTGAGCAGCACCAGCCCCTCGGGGACCATCGGCACGATCCCGCCGACCGTGCGGGCCACCGCGTCCTTCAGGTCGTCGTCCTTGACGACGAGCTGGGTGATGACGAGGCCGACCGCCGCCGGGACCATCATCCAGGTGACGTACTTGAGGATCGTGGAGATGCCGGTGCGCAGCTCGGAGTGGACGAGCGTGAACCGGGACGCCTCCTCGGCGAGCTGCGCGGCATAGGCCTCGCGGCCGACCTTGGTGGCCGTGAAGGCGCCGCCGCCCGCGACGACGAAGCTTCCGGACATCACCGGGTCGCCGGGGCGTTTGACGACGGGATCGGCCTCGCCGGTGAGCAGCGACTCGTCGATCTCCAGCCCGTCCGCCTCGGCGCACACCCCGTCGACCACGATCCTGTCGCCGGGGCCGATCTCGACGAGGTCGTCCAGGACGATCTCGTGGGTGGCCACCTCGGTCGCGAGCCCGTCCCGCCGTACCGTCGGCCGGGCCTCCCCGATCACCGCCAGCGAGTCCAGGGTCTGTTTGGCCCGCCACTCCTGGACGATGCCGATCCCGGTGTTGGCGAGGATCACGAACCCGAAGAGGCTGTCCTGGATCGGCGCGACGAACAGCATGACCAGCCACAGGACGCCGATGATCGCGTTGAACCGGGTGAAGACGTTGGCCCGGACGATCTCCCCGAGCGACCGGCTGCTGCGCACCGGTACGTCGTTGACGAGGCCCCGTCCGACGCGGTCCGCGACCTCGGCACCGGTCAGCCCGGCCGCGGGGCTCTTCGGCAGGGCCACGGGATGCACGGGGTCGAGTTCGGCGCCCGCGTCTATATGGCTCATGCATTCGACGGTACGTGGGGATGTGTCCGCCCGCCCACCGGACTCGCCCGGCCGCAGCGGGCGTCGGCCCCGGCCGGCGTCGCTATTCGGCCGGCGTCGGCTTCAGGGCCGCCGCCCGCTTCAGCGCGGCGTCCCGCCTGCGCACGTACCAGACGCCGATCAGTCCCAGCCCGCCCCCGGCCAGGCACGTCCACAGCCACCACAGGTGCCCGTGGTCCTCGAACCAGCCGTAGAAGGGGAGCTGGACCAGGAAGAGGACGAACCACACGAGGGTGCCGCCGGTGATCGTGGCGACCACGGGCCCCTCCAGGGGCTCCGGCGCCTCGTGCTTGGGGGTCCACTTAGCCATGGGCACAGCTTAAGCGCCGCCGGGGTCTACGCGCGGAGATAGCGATCTGCCACTCATACGTTCATACTGAAACCGTTTGTCTTTGACCGCTTCTGATCGTAGGAAACTCCAACGGGGCTCGGGGGAACCCCGCTGGTGATGAGGTCCCGCATGTCCACCTCGGCACCCGCCAAGGCCCCCACCCCCGAAAAGCCGGGTGGCGCGCCCGCGTACGGCGCCCTCGACCGCTACTTCAAGATCTCCGAGCGCGGCAGCACCCTCGCCCGCGAGGTCCGTGGCGGTTTCGCCACCTTCTTCGCGATGGCGTACATCATCGTGCTGAACCCGATCATCCTCAGCAGCGCGAAGGACATGTACGGGCACCACCTGGACAACGGCCAGCTGGTGACGGCGACGGCGCTGACGGCCGCGTTCACCACGCTGCTGATGGGCGTCATCGGCAATGTGCCGATCGCGCTCGCGGCCGGCCTCGGCGTGAACTCGGTCGTCGCCCTCCAGCTCGCCCCCCGCATGTCCTGGCCGGACGCCATGGGCATGGTCGTCCTCGCCGGCTTCGTCGTCATGCTCCTGGTCGCCACCGGGCTGCGCGAGCGCGTGATGAACGCCGTGCCGTTCGGCCTGCGCAAGGCGATCTCCATCGGTATCGGCCTGTTCATCATGCTGATCGGCCTGGTCGACTCCGGCTTCGTCACCCGCATGCCGGACGCCGCCCAGACCACCGTGCCGGTCCAGCTGGGCACCGGCGGCCACCTCACCGGCTGGCCGGTGCTGATCTTCATCCTGGGCGCACTGCTCACCTTCGCGCTGATCGTCCGCAAGGTGCCGGGCGCGATCCTCATCTCCATCGTCGGCATGACCGTCCTCGCGGTGATCATCAACGCGGTCGCCACGATCCCGTCCTGGGGCCTGACGGTCCCGAAGTGGCCGGGCAACCCGCTCGCCACCCCGGACTTCGGCCTGGTCGGAAAGGTGAGCCTGTTCGGCGGCTTCTCCAAGGTCGGCGTGCTGACCGGCATCCTCTTCGTCTTCACGGTCCTGCTGTCGTGCTTCTTCGACGCGATGGGCACGATCATGGGCATCAGCGACGAGGCCAAGCTGACGGACGCCGAGGGCTACATGCCGGGCATCAACAAGGTCCTCTTCGTGGACGGCCTCGCGGTCGCGGCGGGCGGTGCCAGCTCCTCCTCGGCCACCACCGCCTTCGTGGAGTCCACGGCCGGCGTCGGCGAGGGTGCCCGTACCGGCTTCGCGAACGTCGTCACGGGCGGTCTGTTCGCCGTCGCGCTGTTCCTCACCCCGATCGCCACGATGGTCCCGTCCCAGGCGGCCACCCCGGCGCTGGTCGCGGTCGGCTTCCTGATCCTGTCGAACTCCGTCAAGGAGATCGACTGGGCCGACTACACCATCGCGATCCCGGCGTTCGTGACGATGCTGATGATGCCGTTCACCTACTCGATCACGAACGGTATCGGCATGGGCTTCATCACCTTCACGGTGCTGCGCCTGGCCGCCGGGCGGGCCCGGGAGATCCCGGTGGCGATGTACGTCGTCTCGGCGGTCTTCGCCTTCTACTACCTGATGCCGGCCCTGGGCCTGACCTGACCGGCGGGCGTCAGGTGACGCCGTAGAACCTCTCCGTCTCCTCGACGGCGGCCTGGAACCGCTCGTCGAAGTCATCCCGAATGAGCGTCCGGACGACATAGTCCTGGACGCTCATTCCTCTTCTCGCCGCGTGGTGCCGGAGCCGCTCGAGCAGCTCCCCGTCTATCCGCAGGCTGAGCACACTGGTCCCCATGCGTACGAGGGTCGCCACATCCGGCGGCCCGGTGCGTCGCTTTCCGGACCCGGCTCACCCGTACGGGTGATCAGAGGGTTCAGTGGCGGGCGTCACGGGCATCCTGGGCGCGTCCGACTGGTCTTTAGCCAGAGTAATGAGTTACGCTAAAGAACATGCCGGACCTTACCCATGGCGACGACGCGGCCGCCGTGAACGCACTCCGCTCCGCAGTGATGCGGCTGTCCCGTCGGCTCAAGCACCAGCGGGTCGACGAGTCGCTGAGCCCGACCGAGATGTCGGTGCTCGGCACCCTCGCCCGCTGCGGCTCCGCCACCCCGGGCGAACTGGCCCGCAAGGAGCACGTCCAGCCGCCGTCGATGACCCGCATCGTCGCGCTGCTCGAGGCCAAGGGGCTGGTCCGGCTGGAGCCGCACCCCGAGGACCGGCGCCAGAAGGTCGTCACCCAGACCGAGCAGGCCGAGGCCATGCTCGAAGAGAGCCGCCGCAAGCGCAACGCCTTCCTGGCCGGCCTGGCCGACGGCCTCGACGAGGACGAGTGGGCCACGCTGCGCGCCGCCGCCCCCGTGCTGGAGAAACTCGCACACCTGTAAGCGCACCATCCGAGGAGGCGAACCCTTTGAGTACGGGATCCGGAGCACCTTCCGCCCCCGCACCGACCACCCCCACCACCCCCGTTTCCCGCAAGTCCTCGATGTTCAGCTCGCTGAAGATCCGGAACTACCGCCTCTTCTTCATCGGCCAGGTCGTCTCCAACACCGGCACCTGGATGCAGCGCATCGCCCAGGACTGGCTGGTCCTCAGCCTCACCGGCTCCTCCGCGGCCGTCGGCATCACGACGGCCCTGCAGTTCCTGCCCATGCTGCTGTTCGGTCTGTACGGCGGTGTCCTCGTGGACCGTCTGCCCAAGCGCCCCACCCTGCTGGCCACCCAGACCGCCATGGCCCTCACCGGTCTCGCGCTCGCCGCGCTGACCCTCTCCGGCCACGTCCAGGTCTGGCACGTCTATCTCGCGGCCTTCGCCGTCGGCCTCGCCACGGTGCTCGACAACCCGGCCCGGCAGTCCTTCGTCTCCGAGATGGTCGGCCCCGAGCAGCTGCAGAACGCGGTCAGCCTGAACTCGGCGAACTTCCAGTCCGCCCGGCTCGTCGGCCCCGCCGTCGCCGGCCTGATGATCACCGGTGTGGGCACCGGCTGGGCGTTCCTCGCCAACGGCCTGTCCTTCGCCGCGCCGATCGCCGGACTGCTGCTGATGCGCGCCCGCGAGCTGCACGTGGTCGAGCGCGCGCCGCGCGGCAAGGGCCAGCTGCGCGAGGGCCTGCGGTACGTGGCGAAGCGGCCGGAGCTGATCTGGCCGATCGTCCTGGTCGGCTTCATCGGCACCTTCGGCTTCAACTTCCCGGTGTGGCTGTCCGCCTACGCGGACGACGTCTTCCACGCCGGAGCCGGTGCCTACAGCCTCTTCAACACCCTGATGGCCGTCGGCTCCCTGGTCGGCGCCCTGCTGGCCGCGCGGCGCGGTACGGCCCGGCTGCGCGTCCTGATCGCCGCCGCGCTGGCCTTCGGCACGCTGGAGACCGTGGCCGCGGTGGCGCCGTCGTACTGGCTGTTCGCGCTGCTCATGGTCCCGATCGGGGTCTTCGGGCTGACCGTGAACGTCACCGCGAACACCGCCGTGCAGATGGCCACCGACCCGGCCATGCGCGGCCGGGTGATGGCCCTGTTCATGATGGTGTTCATGGGCGGCACGCCGCTGGGCGCGCCGGTGGTCGGCTGGATCACCGACACCTACGGCGCCCGGATCGGCTTCGCGGCCGGTGGTGTGGTGTCGGCGGCGGCGGCCGGGGCGATCGGCCTGGCCCTGGCCCGCATCGGCGGCCTGCGCCTGTCGGTGGGCTGGTACCACGGCCATCCGCGGGTCCGGTTCGTGCCGCGCGAACGGGAGCGGCTGGCGACCGCCGCGTGAGCCTGCCGGCCGGCTTCGGCAGGGTGTCCCCGGGGAGCCCCGGTCGCGGGTGCGCGGGAGGGGGGATCCATGGGCTCGTCGCGGGCGGTGAGCGGCGCGTGAGTCTGCCGGCCGGCCTGGTCAGCGTCCGGTCGGAGGGTCCTGGTCGACCCTGCGGGCCAGTACCTGTCCGGGCCAGGCGTCCGGGCCGTGGGTGCAGGTGTGCACCGGGGTGAAGCCGTTGGCCTCGTTGTGGTCGGCGAGGCGCCGGCCGTCGCCCCAGGCTCGCGTCGGCCCGCCGGGGTATCTCGCCGGGGTGGGCGAGCAGGGCGGCGGGGAACGGCGCGTGAGTCTGCCGGCCGGCCTGGTCAGCGTCCGATCGGAGGGTCCTGGTCGACCCTGCGGGCCAGTACCTGTCCGGACCAGGCGTCCGGGCCGTGGGTGTAGGTGTGGACCGGGGTGAAGCCGTTGGCCTCGTAGTAGGCGACGAGACCGCGGTCGCCGCCCGCGTAGCAGTCCACCCGGAGCAGGCCCACCCCGGCCCGCCGGGTCACCTCGGCGGCGTGCGCGAGCAGCGCGCTGCCCACGCCCCGCCCCTTGAAGCGGCGGTCGGAGGCGAGCCAGTGGATGTACCGCTCGGGCTCGCCGGGCGGCGGAAGGTGGGACAGGTAGGCGCCGGGCCCGTCGGTGAGGGTGAGCGTGGCGGCCGGTACGCCGTCCACCTCGGCGATGTACGTGGTGCCCTCGTCCATGGCGCGGGCGACCGCCTCCACCGTCTTGCGGTGCTCCGACAGCGGCTCGCTGCCCCACTGGCCGGTCCGCCCCTGTGAGACGAGCCACTCCACACTGCTGTCGAGCATGCCGAGTATCGCGGGCAGGTCGGCGGGGACGCCTTCTCGAATGGTGATCGCCATGGCCCCATCATGCCCGCCGGGGTCTGGGATCGTGAGGTGCATGAGACTCTTCGCCGCCGTACTGCCCCCCGGGGACGTCGTGGAGGAACTCGCCGCGGAGGTGGCCCGCTTGAGGCGGCTGCCGGGCTCCGGCCGGCTGCGCTGGACCGAGCGCCCCGGCTGGCACTTCACCCTCGCGTTCTACGGCGAGGTCGCCGACGACGTCGTACCCGCCCTGTCGGACCGCCTGGCCCGCGCCGCCCACCGCACGGATCCCTTCCCGCTCTCGCTCGCGGGCGGCGGCCAGTTCGGCCGGGGACGGGCGCTGTGGACGGGCGCCCGGGGGGACGTGGAGGCGCTGCGGCTGCTGGCCGACCGGGCGGAGGCGGCGGCGCGCAAGGCCGGGGTGCCGATGGGGGAGCACCGGCGCTACAAGGCCCATCTGACGCTGGCCCGCAGCCGGGACGCGGTCGACGTACGGCCGTACGTGACGGGCCTCGCGGAGTTCGTCAGCGGCACGTGGACCGTGGCCGACCTGGTGCTGGTGCGCAGCCGGCTGCCGACGTCGGGGGTGCCGGGGGAGCAGCCGCGGTACGAGGTGGTCGAGCGGTGGGCGCTGGGCGGGGCCGGTTAGTCTCGCATACGTGGACCCGAAAACCCGGAACCGGATCATGGCCGGTGCGCTTGTGTTGATGTTCGTGGTGGTGGCGTTGGCGTCGGCTGTCAGGTAGCGGTCGCGCCCGCGCGGCGGGACCGCATGCCGTGTGCGGCCCCGCCGCGCCCTCGGGCGCTTACCAGGCGAACGCCTCCGGGGACGGGCCCGGGCCCGGGAAGATCTCGTCCAGGCCGGCCAGCAGGTCCTCGCCGAGCTCCAGCTCGACCGCCCTGAGTGCCGACTCCAGCTGTCCGGCGGTGCGCGGGCCGACGATCGGGCCCGTCACGCCGGGACGGGTCAGCAGCCAGGCCAGGGCGACCTCGCCGGGCTCCAGGCCGTGCTTGTCGAGCAGGTCCTCGTAGGCCTGGATCTGCGCGCGGGCCGCCGGGTCCTTGAGGGTGTCCGCGGCCCGGCCGGAGGCGCGGCGACCGCCCTGGACCTCCTTCTTGATGATCCCGCCCAGCAGGCCGCCGTGCAGCGGCGACCAGGGGATGACCCCGAGGCCGTAGTCCTGCGCTGCCGGGATGACCTCCATCTCGGCGCGGCGCTCGGCCAGGTTGTACAGGCACTGCTCGCTGACCAGGCCGATGGTGCCGCCGCGGCGGGCGGCGATCTCGTTGGCCTGGGCGATCTTGTAGCCGGGGAAGTTGCTGGAGCCGGCGTAGAGGATCTTGCCCTGCTGGACGAGGACGTCGATCGCCTGCCAGATCTCCTCGAACGGGGTGTTCCGGTCGATGTGGTGGAACTGGTAGAGGTCGATGTAGTCGGTCTGCAGCCGCTTCAGGCTGGCGTCCACCGCGCGCCGGATGTTCAGCGCGGAGAGCTTGTCGTGGTTGGGCCAGACGGCCGCGCCGTCCGCGTCCATGTTGCCGTACACCTTGGTGGCGATGACGGTCTTCTCGCGCCGGCCGCCGCCCTTGGCGAACCAGTTGCCGATGATGGACTCGGTCCGGCCCTTGTTCTCGCCCCAGCCGTACACGTTGGCCGTGTCGAAGAAGTTGATGCCCGCGTCCAGCGCCGCGTCCATGATCGCGTGGCTGTCGGCTTCGTCGGTCTGCGGACCGAAGTTCATCGTCCCGAGGACGAGTCGGCTGACCTTGAGTCCCGTGCGTCCGAGCTGCGTGTACTCCATGGTCCACAAGCCAACGGCTTGGAGTGCGCTCTACGCAAGGGCTTTCGGGCGGTGGGCGGGCCACTCGCGGGGGAAGTCCCCGGTCGCGAGGACGAGGCCGACCACGGTGCCGGTCAGGTCGATGTCGGTGCCGAAGTCCACCCGCGTGCTCACGGCGTAGTCACCGTCCTTGGGGTCGGTGTGGACATGGCACCGGCCCTGGTAGGGGTCGGCGACGAGGTGGACGGGGACCTCGGCGATGGCGTCTGGACGCACGAGGCGACGCCGGTTTCCGGTCAGCTTGTTCCCGCCGCGTACACCTGTCCGACCCCCCACGCCTCCCGCATCGCCCCCGCGAACGCCTCGGCTATCAGGTGCTCCCCGCGCGCGTTGGGATGCGTGCCGTCGTAGGTGTCGGTGTGGATGTCGTACCCCTCGGGCGGCGAGGCCAGCAGGAGCGGCGAGCGCGGCTCGTCCAGGTCGGCCACCGCCTTGGCGAGCAGCACGTTGAACCGGTCGACCTGCTCGGCGAAGGACGTGTCGGCCGCCGCCCGGATGTTCGGGATGACCGGCAGCAGCACCATCCGGATGCGCGGGTCCGCCTCCCGGGCGCCCGCGACGAAGGCCCGTACGTTCTCCGCCGTCTGCTCGGCGTTCGTGTAGAAGCCGAGGTCGATCAGGCCCAGCGAGACCAGGAGGACGTCGGGGCGGTGGGCGCGCACCGCGTCGCCGATCAGGGGGGCCATGTGCAGCCAGCCCTCGCCCCAGCCCGCGAGGTGGGCGCGCGGGAAGCCGGGCTCGGCGTAGGCGAGGGAGGTCGGGGCGTCGGCCTGCTTGTCGTAGAGCGTCTCGCGCGGCCCGACGAAGGTGAACGGGCCGCCGTACGCCACGCACAGGTGCTGCCACAGCCGGTAACGCCATGTGTGTTCGCCCGCGCTCCCGATCGTCATGGAGTCGCCCACGGGCATGAACCTAAGCATCCGGTCATGATGGACGATCTCCGTGACGCATGGGGCCGGAGGCGGCTGTGAGGCGGGCCACGTCCCGCGGTTCCCGGCGGCCGTGTGCGCTGAACCCCCGGCGGTGATGGCAGGCTTGGGGCATGCGTCGATCGTTCGCCGTCCTCGCCGGGGTCCTGCTCGCCGGTGCCTGCGCGCTGCCCGCCTCCGCCGACGGAACCGCCGACGGGGCGGGTGACCAGGGGTTCACCCTCAAGGACCCGCGGATCACCGAGTCCAGCGGGCTCGCCGCCTCCCGGCTGCACCCCGGCATCTACTGGACGCACAACGACAGCGACGACGGGCCGTACCTCTACGCGGTGGACAGCGCGACCGGGAAGACCGTCGCCCGGATCACCCTGCGCGGCATCGGCTCCCCGCGCGACGTCGAGGCCGTCTCCATCGGGCCGCACAACGAGATCTACGTCGGTGACATCGGCGACAACTTCGGCGGCAAGTGGCCCTACGTCTGGATCTACCGGCTGCCCGAGCCGAAGAACCTCACGGACCAGACGGTCACGGCCACGCAGTACGTCGTGAAGTACTCCGACGGGCCGCGCGACGCCGAGTCCCTGCTCGTACACCCGAAGACCGGACGTGTCTACATCATCGACAAGAAGGAGGACGGCGGGCACCTGTACGAGGGTCCGGCCGCCCTCTCCACCTCGGGTGCGAACGTCTTCAAGCCCATCGCCGCCGTCGACCTCTGGGCCACCGACGCCGCGTTCTCCCCCGACGGCCGGGACCTCGCCGTCCGCGGCTACTTCGGCGGCATCCTGTACCGCTGGAACGGCGGCCGGATCAAGCGCGAGGAGCGCCTGGACGTCCCGTTGCAGGGGCAGGGCGAGTCCGTCACGTACTCCGCCGACGGCACCAAGCTGATGTACGGCAGCGAGGGCGCGGGCAGCGCCGTGCAGGCGGTCGACGCCCCGGACCGCCCCGCCGCGAAGTCCCCGTCCGCGAGCGGGAGTTCCGGCGGCTCGACGGACCAGGGGGGCGGCGGGAGCCTCAAGGTCGGCGCCGTGGTCGTCGCGGTCGGCGTGGCGGCGCTGTTCGGCCTGCGGCGGCTGCGGCGCGGCTGAGCGCACCACGACCGCCCCCGCGGAGGGCGGACGGAAATCAGCGCGTCGCGGTTCTCCTCCGCAGGTCCATTTCCCTGTCCACCGGGAGGTGGAGCAACTCTGCCTCCCAGATGGATTCGAGCGCCCCACCCGGCACGAAATCGTCGTTCCGACCCGTAAGTTGACGGAAAGGAACGTCCATCGTGCGGATAGGACGCTTGGCACCCGTGCTCGCCGTGGGGATCACGGCGACCCTCGTCCCCGCCCTCGCCCCGGCGCAGGCCTCCGCCGCGGACCCGCTGGGGAGGTTCGAGACCCAGAAGCCCGCGTGGCACAGATGCGACGCGTCGGAGCCCGCCGCGTTCCAGTGCGCGACCATCAAGGTCCCGCTCGACTACAGCCGCCCCGACGGCAAGACCGTCAAGCTGGCCGTCTCCCGGCTGAGGACCGGCGTCCCCGGCAAGCGGCACGGCGCGCTCCTCTTCAACCCCGGCGGCCCGGGCGGCGAGGGCCTGGACATGCCCGCCGTGATGAAGGACATGCTGCCCGGGAAGGTCCGCGAGCGGTACGACCTCATCGGCTTCGACCCGCGCGGTGTGGGCCGGAGCACCCCGGTGACCTGCGGCCTCACGGAGGCGGAGCAGAACTCCGAGCACCCCTACAAGGCGGAGACGTTCGGCCGCGACGTCACGTGGGCCCGGACCGTCGCCGACAAGTGCCGTGCCAGGAGCGGCGACAAGCTGCCGTACATCACCACCCGCAACACCGCCCGGGACATGGACGTCATCCGCGCCGTCCTGGGCGAGAAGAAGCTCTCCTACCTGGGGTACTCCTACGGCACGTACCTCGGCGCCGTCTACGCGCAGATGTTCCCCGAGCGCACCGACCGCTTCGTGCTGGACAGCTCCGTCGACCCGGCCCGGGTCTGGCGCGGCATGATCCAGATCTGGGCCTCGGGCACCGAGCCGGCGTTCACCCGCTGGACGAAGTGGACCGCGCGGCACCACCGCACCTACAAGCTCGGTACCACCCCGGCCCAGGTGCGCAAGACCTTCTGGGACCTGGTCGCCCGCGCCGACCGCACGCCCATCGACGACGGCGGCCAGAAGTTCACGGGTGACGACATCCGCGCCGGGCTGCGCCCCGTGTTCTTCTCGCCCAAGTACGCGGCCGAGGCGGTGGCCGAACTCAAGAAGGCCGCGGCCGGCCGCGGTTCCTCCCGCCACTCCCTCCTGCCGCCCGGCGCCCGGCCGTCACCCCGCTGGGCCTCCGCGAAGGCCGGGTCCGGCGCCGCACAGCCTCCGGCGGACAACGGCAGCGCCGCCTTCTGGTCGGTGGTCTGCGGGGACACGGCGGCCTGGCCGCACGACCCGGAGCAGTACCGGCGCGACGCGATCCGGGACAAGGCCACGTACCCGCTCTACGGCGACTTCGGCTCCAACATCACCCCTTGCGCGTTCTGGGACAGGCCGGTCGAGCCCGTCACCAGGGTCGACAACAGGGTCCCCGTGCTGACCGTCCAGAACCAGTGGGACTCCCAGACCCCCCTGGCCAGCGGCCTCGGCATGCACCGCGCCCTGAAGGGCTCCCGCATGGTGTACGTCAAGGGCGGCGAGGGCCACGGCGTCTACGGCGGCGACCCGCGCTCCTGCGCCGACAGGGCGGTCAACGCCTACCTGAGCACCGGCAGGCTCCCGGCACGGGACGTCACCTGCGAGCCGTCCGGCAGGCAGGGCCTCGGCGTGAAGCCGTCACCGGTCCCGGGCCGGTGACCCGCTGACCGACGCGCCGTCGGATCGACGGAGAAGGGCGCCCGGCATGCACCGGGCGCCCTTCGTCGTCGTACGGGAGACGTCAGAGCCTCTCGATCACGTAGTCGACGCACTTCGTCAGCGCCTCGACGTCCGCCGGGTCGATCGCCGGGAACATCGCGATGCGCAGCTGGTTGCGACCGAGCTTGCGGTACGGCTCGGTGTCCACGATGCCGTTCGCGCGCAGCACCTTGGCGACGGCGGCGGCGTCGATCTCGTCGGAGAAGTCGATCGTGCCGATGACCTGCGAGCGCTTGGCCGGGTCCGAGACGAACGGGGTGGCGTACTTGGACTCCTCCGCCCAGGAGTACAGCCGGGTCGAGGAGTCCTTCGTCCGCGCCGTGGACCAGGCGAGGCCGCCCTGGCCGTTGAGCCACTCCAGCTGCTGCTCCAGCAGGAAGAGAGTGGCGAGGGCCGGGGTGTTGTACGTCTGGTTCTTGCGGGAGTTGTCGATCGCCGTGGGGAGCGAGAAGAACTCCGGGACGTGCCGGCCGGAGGCGTGGACCCGCTCGGCGCGCTCGATCGCGGCCGGGGAGAAGACGCCGATCCACAGGCCGCCGTCGGAGGCGAAGGACTTCTGGGGCGCGAAGTAGTAGACGTCGGTCTCGGCGATGTCGACCGGGAGGCCGCCCGCGCCGGAGGTGGCGTCCACCAGGACGAGCGCGCCCTCGTCGGCGCCGGCCACGCGCCTGATCGGCATGGCGACACCGGTGGAGGTCTCGTTGTGGGTGAAGGCGTACACGTCGACGCCGGCCTCGGCCCGCGGCTCCGGGTGGGTGCCGGGCTCGGAGGCGATGACGGTGGGCTCGGCCAGCCAGGGGGCGAGCCCCGCGGCCTTGGCGAACTTCGAGGAGAACTCGCCGAAGTTCAGGTGCTGCGACTTGTTCTCGATCAGGCCGTGCGTGGCGATGTCCCAGAAGGCGGTCGAGCCGCCGTTGCCGAGCACGACCTCGTAGCCCTCGGGGAGGGAGAACAGCTCGGAGATGCCTTCGCGGACCTTGCCGACCAGGTTCTTCACCGGCGCCTGCCGGTGGGAGGTGCCCAGCAGGGAGGTGCCGGTGGCGGCGAGGGCGTCCAGCGCCTCGGTGCGCACCTTGGAGGGGCCAGCGCCGAAACGTCCGTCGGCGGGCTTGATGTCAGCGGGAATCTGGATGTCGGCCACGGCACGAGGTTAGCCCGTGGCGGAAAGCGACGTGGAGACGTGTCCGTCCGATGAGACGAGATCACCGGGACGTGGACTTGTGAGGTTGTACGACGATAGGGGCGGGCCTGTGGACAAAGCTCGGTGACCGAGCGTGACGGGATGCATCCTGGACGCATGACGGATCACTCGGGTCTGGAAGCGGAGCTGCGCGGGGCCGTCCGGGGCGAGGTCGGCTTCGACGCCACCAGCCGGGCGCTGGTCACCATGGACGCGTCCAACTACCGGCGCGTCCCCCTCGGGGTCGTGGCGCCCAGGGACGCCGACGACGTGGCCGCCGTGCTGGAGGTGTGCCGCGCGCGTGGCGTGCCGGTGGTGGCGCGCGGCGGGGGCACGTCGATCGCCGGGCAGGCGACCGGCACCGGCGTGGTGCTGGACTTCACCCGGCACATGAACGGCCTGGTGGAGCTGGACCCGGGCAGCAGGACGGCCGTCGTCCAGCCGGGCCTCGTCCTGGACCGGCTCCAGGAGGCCGCAGCCCCGCACGGACTCCGGTTCGGCCCCGACCCGTCCACGCACAGCCGGTGCACGCTCGGCGGGATGATCGGCAACAACGCGTGCGGCTCCCACTCGGTCGCCTGGGGCACCACCGCGGACAGCGTGCGCGAGCTGTCCGTGATCACCGCGCGAGGGCAGCGGCTGCGGCTCGGACCGGGCTGGGCGGGCGCCCCGGACGGGCTGCGGGAGCTGGCCGACGGCGAACTGGCCCGGCTGCGCACCGGATTCCCGGACCTGCCCCGCCGCATCTCCGGGTACGCGCTGGACGCGCTGCTGCCCGAGAAGGGCGCCGACGTCGCCCGGTCCTTCTGCGGCTCCGAGGGCACCCTGGCCCTCCTCACCGAGGCGGTGGTCCGCCTGGTCGAGGCGCCGCGCGCACGTGCCCTGGCCGTGCTGGCGTACACCGACGACAGCGCCGCCGCGGAGGCCGCCGCCGGCCTGCTGCCGCTGCGGCCGCTCACGGTGGAGGGCATGGCCGCCGACCTGGTGCCGGCCGGTGCCGGGCTGCCCCGGGGAGGCGCCTGGCTGTTCGTGGAGACCGGCGGGCGGACGGCGCGGGAGGCACGCGCGCGGGCGGAGGAGGCCGTGCGCGCCGCCGACGTCGTGTCCGCGCTGGTCGTCACCGACCCGGCGGACCAGCGGACCCTGTGGCGCATCCGCGAGGACGCGTCCGGCACGGCCACCCGGATGCCGGACGGCACGGAGGCCTGGCCCGGCTGGGAGGACTGCGCGGTGCCGCCCGCCCGGCTCGGCGCCTACCTGCGCGACTTCCGCGCTCTGCTCGCCGCCCACGGCCTGCGGGGCACGCCCTACGGCCACTTCGGTGACGGCTGCATCCACGTCCGCGTCGACTTCGACCTGCTCACCGAGGCCGGTGTGGGCCGCTTCCGCCGCTTCTCCGGGGAACTGGCCGACCTGGTGGTGGCCCACGGCGGCTCGCTGTCCGGGGAGCACGGCGACGGGCAGGCCCGCGCCGAACTGCTGCCCCGCATGTACGGCGCGGAGACGGTGCGGCTCTTCGAGCGGGCCAAGGCGGTCTGGGACCCCGACGACCTGCTCAACCCCGGCATGCTGGTGCGCCCGGCCCCGCTCGACGCGAACCTCCGCTTCTCCGTGCTGCCGGCCCGCCCGGTCGACGTCGCCTTCGGCTACCCGGCGGACGGCGGCGACTTCACCGCGGCCGTCCGCCGCTGCGTCGGCGTCGCCAAGTGCCGTACGACCACGGCGGCCGGCCCCGCCGTGATGTGCCCCTCCTTCCGGGTCACCGGCGAGGAGGAGCACTCCACGCGCGGCCGGGCCCGGCTGCTGCACGAGATGCTCGCGGGCGAGCTGATCACCGGCGGCTGGCGCTCCCCGGAGGTCCGTGACGCCCTCGACCTGTGCCTGTCCTGCAAGGGGTGCCGCTCGGACTGCCCGGTCGGCGTCGACATGGCCACCTACAAGGCGGAGTTCCTGCACCACCACTACGCCGGCCGCCGTCGCCCCGCCGCCCACCACACCCTGGGCCGGCTCCCGCAATGGCTCCGCTGGACCGCCCGCACGAAGACGGCTCCGCTGGTCAACGCCCTGGCCCGGACAGGCCCGCTGGCCGGTCTCGGCAAACGGCTGGCCGGGATCACACCGGAACGGGAGATCCCGCGCCTGGCGGCACAGACGTTCACGGCGTGGTGGCGCGGCCGGGTGCCCGCCAAGGGCGCCGGGAACCTGGTCGTCCTGTGGCCGGACACCTTCACCGAGCATCTGGCGCCGTCGGTCGGCCGGGCCGCCGTGCGGGTGCTGGAGGCCGCCGGGCTACGGGTGGCCCTGCCTCCGACGCTGCTGCTGCCCCGGGGAGCGATCGCGGACGGCAGGACCAGGGCGGCGACCGCGCTGCTCGCCGCCCGCCGGAGCCGGGTCTGCTGCGGACTGACCTACGTCTCCACCGGCCAGCTGGACCGCGCCCGCACGGTCCTGCGCCGCACGCTCGACCTGATGGAACCGGTGCTGCGGGCCGGGGTCCCGGTCGTCGTCCTGGAACCGAGCTGCGCCGCCGCCCTCCGCACCGACCTCCCCGACCTCCTGCCCGACGACCCGCGCGCCGCCCGGCTGTCCGCCGCCGTCCGCACCTTTGCCGAGACCCTGGAACGGCACGCCCCGCACTGGACCCCGCCCGCCGTCGGCCGCCCGGTCGCCGGCCAGACCCACTGCCACCAGCACGCGGTGCTCGGCGACACCCCCGACCGCCGGCTGCGCGCCGCCGCCGGCCTGACCGGTGACCTGAGCGGAGGCTGCTGCGGGCTGGCGGGCAACTTCGGTTTCGAGAAGGGCCACTTCGAGGTCTCCCGGGCCTGCGCGGAGGAACAGCTCCTGCCGTCGGTACGGCAGGCGCCGCCGGACACGGTGATCCTGGCGGACGGCTTCTCCTGCCGCACCCAGCTGGAGCAGCTCGCCGGCGTCCGGGGCCGGCACCTGGCGGAGGTCCTGGCCGAGGCGCTGGACTCCCCGGCGGGAGGTGCCGAGTGAGCGAGGAGTACACCCGCCTGGCGGTCCTCTCCGACATCCACGGCGTGCTGCCCGCCCTGGAGGCGGTCCTGGCGGAGCCGGAGGTGGCCGCCGCCGAGCGGATCGTCCTCACCGGGGACATCGCGGCGGGCCCGCAGCCGGCCGAGGTACTGGACCTGCTGCGCCGGCTGGGCGACCGGGTGCTGTGGATCGGCGGCAACGCGGACCGGGAGCTGGTGGAGTACCGGCGGGGCGAACGCACGGAGATCCCGGACCCCATCGGCCCGTACGCCGCCCGGGCGCTGCGCCCGGACCAGGTCGACTTCCTGGCCGCCCTGCCGCGCACCCGCACCCTGCGCGTGCGCGGCCTCGGCCCGGTCCTCTTCTGCCACGCCACCCCGCGCGACGACGAGGAACTGGTGCTGGTCGACTCGCGCCCGGCCCGCTGGGCGGAGGTCTTCGCCGCCCTGCCGCCCGGCGTCGGCACCGTCGTCTGCGGCCACACCCACATGCCCTACGTCCGCCTGGCCCACGGCCGCCTGGTGGTCAACCCCGGCAGCGTCGGTATGCCCTACGGCCGCCCCGGCGCCCACTGGTGCCTCCTCGGCCCCGGCACCGACCTGCGCGTGACGCCGTACGACATACCGGCCGCGGTGGCCCGGCTGACCCGGGAGTGCGCCTACCCGGACATCGCCGCGTGGGCCGACTACTTCCTGTACGCCCGGGCGACGGACACGGACGTGCTGGAGGCGTGGGGACCGAAGGACGGGCGGGACGCTTCGTAGGGTGAGAACACCCGCGATCTTCACGGACGCAGGCGGCGTCGTCAGCGGCACAGCGGCACCGTCACGCGCGCCGGCGTCCCCACCGCCGCAGTCCCGGCCTCGCCACAGGGGCCGGCCCCGTCCTCGAAGGAGCCCCGCCCATGTCGCTCACCCTCCGTCCCCTCACCCGTGCCGAGCATCTCGCCTTCGTGGCGGAGCGGCCCTCGGTCAGCCCCATGCAGGTGCCGTCGTGGGGGGACGTGAAACCCGACTGGCGGGCCGAGAGCCTCGGATGGTTCGAGGCGGACGGGCGGCTCGTGGGGGCCGGGCTGGTGCTGCTGCGGCCGTTGCCCCGGGTCAAGCGGTACCTGGCCTACCTCCCCGAAGGGCCCGTCATCGACTGGGAGGCGCCCGGCCTGGAGCGCTGGCTGGAGCCTCTGCTGGCCCACCTCAAGGCCCGGGGCGCCTTCTCGGTGAAGATGGGGCCGCCCGTGGTGGCCCGGCGGTGGAGCCCGGAGGCGGTCAAGGACGCCATCGCCGACCCCTCGGCGC
Source organism: Streptomyces sp. NPDC004658 (assembly GCF_040609555.1). Taxonomy (NCBI): domain Bacteria; kingdom Bacillati; phylum Actinomycetota; class Actinomycetes; order Kitasatosporales; family Streptomycetaceae; genus Streptomyces; species Streptomyces sp. NPDC004658. The sequence goes on along the minus strand of NZ_JBEXKG010000016.1, from coordinate 47,909 downwards.
GCCGGCTGCGCGACGTACCGGCGACGTCGTGCGAGCCGGGGCTGGACCTCGCCGAGCGGCTGCGCGGCATGGGCTGGCGGCGCACCGAGCCCGGCGGGAGCGGGTTCGCCGCCGGGCAGCCCCGGTACGTGTGCCAGGTCCCGCTGAAGGACCGGTCCCTAAAGGACATCCACCGCGGGCTCAACCAGCAGTGGCGGCGCAACATCAAGAAGGCCGAGAAGGCGGGCGTGAAGATCGTCCGGGGCGGGGCGGAGGACCTGTCGGTCTTCTACGGCCTCTACACCGAGACCGCCGAGCGCGACCGCTTCGTCCCGCGCCCCCTGCCGTACTTCCAGCGCATGTGGAACGCGCTCACCGCGGAGCATCCCGACCGGATGCGGCTCTACCTCGCCCACCACGACGGGGACGTCCTCGCCGCGGCCACCCTGCTGATCGTCGGCCGGCACGTCTGGTACTCCTACGGCGCCTCCACCAGCCGCAGGCGCGAGGTGCAGCCCAACAACGCCATGCAGTGGCGGATGATGTGCGACGCCCACGGACTCGGCGCGCACGTCTACGACTTCCGGGGCATCACCGACACCCTGGAGGAGTCCGACCACCTGCTCGGTCTGCTCCGCTTCAAGGTGGGCGCGGGCGGTGAGGCCGTCGAGTACGTGGGGGAGTGGGACTTCCCGCTGAACCGGCTGCTGCACAAGGCGTTCGACCTCTATCTGGCCCGCCGCTGAGGCCGCTCTCAGGTTCTTCGTGGAACTCCCAGCTCGTCGTGGACCGGGGCCGCGTCGTGGAGACCGGCCGCCACGACGAACTCCTCGCCCGGGGCGGCGCCTACGCCCGGCTGCACCGCTCGCAGAACAACGCGGCGCTGGACACCGGGGAACTGCGCCTGCCGCTGTGGGAGGAACAGCGGGGGGCACCGGCGCCGGTGGACGCGTACGGGAAGGGGTACGCGTACGGGCATGAGGCGTACGCCCCGACGTACCCCGCGCCGCACGCCCCCGCATACGCCCCCGGACACGTGCCCTCGGCGCTGCCGGACGGCCGTCCGCTGTTCCGGGACGAGGAGGCGTGGCCGGGCACCTGATCCCAGGATCCGGGACAGTCCCGTCAAGGGTTCACGCACCTGTCCAAGTCCATTACCCTGGACCTGGTAGTACATCCAGATGCACGAACCCGATCAAGCCCAGGACCGCTCGTGACCGCCCCCCTCAGCACCACGCCGACCCCGACCACCTCCGGTGACGGCAAGCACCCCTCCGCCCCGCGCGGCCGGCTCGGCTCACTCGGACCCGTAGGGCTCGTGCTGGCCGGTGGCATCTCGGTGCAGTTCGGCGGCGCCCTCGCGGTCACGCTGATGCCGAGGGCCGGCGCCCTGGGCGTCGTCACCCTCCGCCTGCTCGCGGCGGCCGTCGTGCTCCTGCTGGTCTGCCGGCCCCGGCTGCGCGGCCACTCCCGGGCCGACTGGGGCACGGTGATCGTCTTCGGCATCACCATGGGCGCCATGAACGGCCTGTTCTACGAGGCGGTCGCCCGGATCCCGCTGGGCCCGGCGGTCACCCTCGAAGTCCTGGGTCCCCTGGCCCTGTCCGTCCTGGCCTCCCGCCGGGCGATCAACGCCCTCTGGGCCGGCCTGGCCCTCGCCGGTGTCTTCCTGCTCGGCGGCGGAGGTTTCGGCGATCTGGACCCCGCGGGTGTCGGCTTCGCCCTGGGCGCGGGCGCCATGTGGGCGGCCTACATAGTCTTCAGTGCCCGTACCGGCCGCCGCTTCCCGCAGGCGGACGGACTGGCGCTGGCCATGGCGGTCGCGGCCCTCCTCTTCCTCCCCCTGGGCATCGCCGAGTCCGGCACCCGGCTCCTGAACCCCACCACCGCCGCCCTCGGCTCGGCGGTGGCCCTGCTCTCCTCGGTCCTGCCCTACACCCTCGAACTGCTGGCCCTGCGCCGGCTGCCGGCCCCGACGTTCGCCATCCTCATGAGCCTGGAACCGGCCATCGCGGCCACGGCCGGCTTCCTGATCCTCGGCCAGTCCCTCACCCCCACCGAGGCCGCCGCGATCACCCTCGTCATAGCGGCGACGATCGGCGCCGTGCGCACCCAGACGTCCCGGAAGCCCGGCCTGCGGGCACCGGAGGCCTGACGCCCGACGGCCGACCGGTTCCCCAGGACCGCTCCCCGCTCACCCTGCGCATCCCGCTCCCCTCCCGCACACTCTCTGTGTGGCCTGAATGGGCGAAGACGGAGGGAAAGGCGGATCTCGTGACCGACGCTCGTGACACCCACCCCAGCCCGCTGAAGGTCACCGCCCGGGGGCGGGCCGTTCTCGCCGATCCCCGGATCAATCGCGGTACCGCCTTCACCGACGAGGAGCGCCGCGCCCTCGATCTCGTCGGGCTGGTGCCGCCGCGCGTGCTCACCCAGGACGAGCAGGCCGAACGCGCCTACGGCCAGTTCCGGGACCAGCCGGGCGACCTGGCCAGGAGCGTGTACCTGACGGCGCTGCACGACCGTAACGAGGTGCTGTTCTACCGGCTCGTCGGCGACCACCTCGAAGAGATGCTGCCCATCGTCTACACCCCCACCGTGGGCACGGCGATCCGCCGCTACAGCACGGAGTACCGACGGCCGCGCGGCGTCTACCTCTCCGTGGACGCCCCCGGCGACATCGAACGCTCCCTGCGCGCCCACGGCCTCGGCGCCGACGACGTCGACCTGATCGTGGCCACCGACGGCGAGGGCATCCTCGGCATCGGCGACTGGGGCGTCGGCGGCATCGACATCGCCGTCGGCAAGCTCGCCGTCTACACGGCCGCCGCCGGCATCGACCCGCGCCGCACCCTCCCCGTCATGCTCGACGTCGGCACCAACCGCCAGGAACTCCTCGACAACCCCCTCTACCTGGGCAACCGCCACCCCCGCGCCGACCGCGAGACCTACGACGCCTTCATCGACGCCTACGTCACCACCGCGACGCGGCTCTTCCCGCACGCCCTGCTGCACTGGGAGGACTTCGGCACCGCCAACGCCCGCCGCATCCTCGACCGCTACCGCGACCAGGTCTGCACCTTCAACGACGACATCCAGGGCACCGGCGCCGTCAACCTCGCCGCCGTCCTGTCCGGCGTCCGCGCCACCGGCATGCCCCTGACCGAGCACCGGATCGTCGTCTTCGGCGCCGGCACCGCCGGCATCGGCGTCGCCGACCAGCTGCGCGACGCCCTGATCGCCGAGGGCCTGTCCACCGAGCAGGCCACCGCCCGCTTCTGGTGCGTGGACCGCTACGGCCTGCTCACCACCGACCAGGGCGACCAGCTCCGGGACGTGCAGAAGCCGTACGCCCGCCCGGCCGACGAGACCGACGGCTGGCGCCGGGACGAGAACCTGCCCGGCATCCCGCTGGACGAGGTGGTCCGCCGGGTCCGCCCGACCATCCTGATCGGCACCTCCGGCCAGGGCGGCTCCTTCACGCAGGAGCTGGTCCGCGAGATGGCCCGGCACACCGAGCGCCCGATCATCCTGCCCATGTCCAACCCGACCGACCTCGCCGAGGCCACCCCCGCCGACCTGCTCGACTGGACCGACGGCAAGGCCCTGGTCGCCACCGGCAGTCCCTTCGCCCCGGTCGAGCGGGACGGGACGACGTACGAGATCGGCCAGGCCAACAACGCGCTGGTCTTCCCCGGCCTCGGCCTCGGCGCGATCGTCGCCCGTGCCTCCCGCATCACCGACCGCATGCTCCGCGCGGCGGCCGACGCGGTGGCCCGCCGGACCGGTGACACGGAGGTCGCCCGCGCCGACGCGCCGGTCCTCCCACCGATCCGCGACCTGCGCGCCACCTCGGAGGCCGTCGCCGTGGCCGTGGCGCGCGCGGCGGTGGAGGAGGGCGTCGCCCGGGCCGGCCTGGACGACGTCGAGGCGGCGGTACGGGCGGCCCGCTGGGAGCCGGTGTATCCGCCGGTGGAAGCGGTGTGACCTCCGGTCCGGGCGGAGCGAGCCGATCCGCCCGGACCGCCCTCGCCCGCGCGCGGGCTCCCGTGCGCCACCTCAATTCATGCAAGCACGCTTGATTGTTTCTGTCGCCGCTGCCATGCTCCCCCCCATGGCCGACCCGACGCCCGTCATCGACGACCTGCGCGCCGAGAGCGACGAACTCGACGAGCTGGTCGCGGAGTTGAGCCCGCGGCAGTGGGCCCTGCCCACCCCCGCTCCCGGCTGGACCGTCGCCCACCAGGTCGCGCACCTCGCCTGGACCGACCGCTCGGCCCTGCTGGCCGTCACCGACACCGGCGCCTTCCAGGCACTGGTCGAGAAGGCACTCGCCGCACCCGGCTCCTTCGTGGACGAGGGAGCGGAGGAGGGCGCCGTGCTGCCGCCCGCCGCACTGCTGGCCACCTGGCGCGACGGGCGTGCCGCCCTCGACCGGGCCCTGCGCGACGCACCGCCCGGCGCCCGCTTCCCCTGGTACGGCCCGCCCATGTCCGCCGCCTCCATGGCAACGGCCCGACTGATGGAGACCTGGGCCCACGGGCTGGACATCGCCGACGCCCTGGGTGTGGTGCGCCCACCCACCGACCGGCTCCGGCATGTGGTCCGGCTCGGGGTGCGGACCCGCGACTTCGCCTTCGGGGTCCACGGACTGACCCCTCCGGCCGAGGAGTTCCGGGTGGAACTGACCGCGCCCTCCGGTGAGGTGTGGGCGTACGGCGACGCGCGCGCCGCCCAGCGCGTCACCGGCCCCGCCCTCGACTTCTGCCTCCTGGTCACCCAGCGCGCCCACCGCGACGACCTCGCGCTGACGGCCACCGGCCCGGACGCCGACCGCTGGCTCGGCATCGCCCAGGCCTTCGCGGGCCCGCCCGGCACCGGCCGCCCGCCGAGGGGGACCGCCCGGTGAACCCGCTGCGCATCGGCAACTTCTCCGGCTTCTACGGCGACCGCGCGGACGCCCTGCGCGAGATGCTCACCGGCGGTGAGGTCGACGTTCTCACCGGCGACTACCTCGCCGAACTCACCATGCTCATCCTCGGCCGCGACCGGCTGAAGGACCCGGCCGCCGGGTACGCCCGCACCTTCCCGCGCCAGCTGGAGGACTGCCTGGGCCTCGCCCACGAACGCGGTGTGCGGATCGTCACCAACGCCGGCGGCCTCGACCCGGCCGGACTCGCCGACCGGATACGGCAGTCGGCGGACCGGCTCGGCATCCCCGTCAGGGTCGCGCACGTCGAGGGCGACGATCTGACCGCCGCCCACCCGGGAGCCCTGGCCGCCCACGCCTACCTCGGCGGCTTCGGCATCGCCGCGTGCCTGCGGGCCGGCGCCGACGTGGTGGTCACCGGCCGGGTGACCGACGCGGCGCTCGTCACCGGCCCCGCCGCCGCCCACTTCGGATGGGGGCCGGCGGACCTGGACCGCCTCGCCGGCGCCGTCGTCGCCGGGCATGTGCTGGAGTGCGGGACCCAGGCCACCGGCGGCAACTACGCGTTCTTCGGCGAGGGGGACGTACGGCGTCCCGGCTTCCCGCTCGCCGAGGTCCACGCCGACGGCACCAGCGTGATCACCAAGCACCCGGGCACCGGTGGCTTCGTGGACGTGGGCACGGTCACCGCGCAGCTGCTGTACGAGACCGGCGGCGCCCGCTACGCCGGACCCGATGTCACCGCCCGGCTGGACACCGTACGGCTGAGCCAGGACGGGCCGGACCGGGTGCGGATCGAGGGGGTGCGCGGGGAGGCGCCGCCGCCCACGCTCAAGGTGGGGGTCAACCGGCTCGGCGGCTTCCGCAACGAGGTCGTCTTCGTGCTCACCGGACTCGACATCGAGGCCAAGGCGGCCCTGGTGCGGGAGCAGCTCGCCGACGCGCTCGCCAAGTCGCCGCCGCGGGAGGTCCGGTGGGACCTGGTGCGGACCGACCGGGCGGACGCGGACACCGAGGAGACGGCCAGCGCGCTGCTGCGGCTCGTCGTCCGGGACCCGGACGAGCGGGTCGTGGGGCGGGCGCTCAGCGGGGCCGCCGTGGAACTCGCCCTCGCCAGCTACCCCGGCTTCCATGTGCTGTCCCCACCCGGAAAGGGCGCCCCCTATGGGGTCTTCGAGGATGTGTACGTGCCCCATGGGGACGTAGACCACAGGGCCGTCCTCCACGACGGACGCCGTGTCCCCGTGCCGCCGCCCCAGGACACCCGGCCGCTCGACGCCGTACCGCCCCCGCCCCTCCCGGAACCCCTCCCGCCCGGTCCGACCCGCCGGGCGCCCCTCGGGCTGGTCGCCGGGGCGCGCAGCGGGGACAAGGGCGGCAACGCCAACGTGGGGGTGTGGGCGCGGTCGGACGAGGCCTGGCGGTGGCTCGCCCACACGCTGACCACCGACGCCTTCCGGCAGCTGCTGCCCGAGGCCCGCGACCTGCCCGTCACCCGGCACCCGCTGCCGAACCTGCGCGCGCTCAACTTCGTCGTCGAGGGCATCCTCGGCGCCGGAGTCGCCGCGCAGGCCCGCTTCGACCCGCAGGCCAAGGCCCTCGGCGAATGGCTGCGCTCCCGCCACCTGGACATCCCGGAGACTCTGCTGTGACGGTTCTGCGGACCGCTCTCGACCCCACCGGCCCCGACCACCGGGCCCACCGCGAGGCCATGCTCGCCAAGCTCGCCGAACTGGAGGCCGAGCACGCCAAGGCGCTCGCCGGCGGCGGCGAGAAGTACGTGCGGCGGCACCGTGCGCGCGGCAAGCTGCTGCCCCGCGAGCGCATCGAGCTGCTGCTGGACCCCGACACCCCGTTCCTCGAACTGTCCCCGCTCGCCGCCTGGGGCAGCGACTACCCCGTCGGCGCCTCCCTCGTCACCGGCATCGGCGTGGTCGAGGGCGTGGAGTGCCTGATCACCGCCAACGACCCGACCGTGCGCGGCGGTGCCAGCAACCCGTGGAGCCTGAAGAAGGCCCTGCGCGCGAACGACATCGCGCTCGCCAACCGGCTGCCCTGCATCAGCCTGGTGGAGTCGGGAGGCGCCGACCTGCCGTCCCAGAAGGAGATCTTCATCCCCGGCGGCGCCATCTTCCGCGACCTCACCCGGCTGTCGGCCGCCGGCGTCCCGACCATCGCCGTCGTCTTCGGCAACTCCACCGCGGGCGGCGCCTACATCCCCGGCATGTCCGACCACGTGATCATGGTCAAGGAGCGCGCGAAGGTGTTCCTCGGCGGTCCGCCGCTCGTGAAGATGGCGACCGGCGAGGAGAGCGACGACGAGTCGCTGGGCGGCGCCGAGATGCACGCGCGCGTGTCCGGCCTCGCCGACCACTTCGCCCTGGACGAGCCGGACGCGCTGCGCCAGGCCCGCCGGGTCGTGGCCCGCCTCAACCACCGCAAGGCGTACCCGGACCCCGGCCCGGCCGAGCCGCCCGCGTACGACCCGGAGGAACTGCTGGGCATCGTCCCCGGGGACCTGAAGATCCCGTTCGACCCGCGCGAGGTCATCGCGCGGATCGTGGACGGCTCCGACTTCGACGAGTTCAAGCCGCTGTACGGCACCAGCCTGGTCACCGGCTGGGCGGCCCTGCACGGCTACCCCGTCGGCATCCTGGCCAACGCCCAGGGCGTCCTGTTCAGCGCCGAGTCGCAGAAGGCCGCCCAGTTCATCCAGCTCGCCAACCAGCGCGACATCCCGCTGCTGTTCCTGCACAACACCACCGGCTACATGGTCGGCAGGGAGTACGAGCAGGGCGGGATCATCAAGCACGGCGCGATGATGATCAACGCCGTCAGCAACAGCAGGGTCCCGCACCTGTCGGTCCTCATGGGGGCGTCGTACGGCGCCGGGCACTACGGCATGTGCGGCCGGGCCTACGACCCCCGGTTCCTGTTCGCCTGGCCCAGCGCCAAGTCCGCCGTCATGGGCCCGCAGCAGCTCGCCGGCGTGCTGTCGATCGTCGCCCGGCAGTCGGCCGCGGCCAAGGGGCAGCCGTACGACGAGGACGCGGACGCGGCCCTGCGCGCCATGGTGGAGCAGCAGATCGAGTCCGAGTCGCTGCCCATGTTCCTGTCCGGGCGGCTGTACGACGACGGCGTCATCGACCCGCGCGACACCCGCACCGTGCTCGGCCTGTGCCTCTCCGCCCTGCACACCGCGCCCTACGAGGGCGCGCGCGGCGGCTTCGGCGTCTTCCGGATGTGAGGGATCCCGTGATTTCCAGTGTGCTCGTCGCCAACCGGGGCGAGATCGCCTGCCGTGTCTTCCGCACCTGCCGTGAGGCGGGAATCCGGACGGTCGCGGTGCACTCCGACGCCGACGAGAACGCGCTCCACGCGCGCGTGGCCGACACGGCCGTACGGCTGCCCGGGTCGGCGCCCGCCGAGACCTATCTGCGCGGCGACCTGATCGTGAAGGCGGCCCTGGCGTCCGGCGCCGACGCCGTGCACCCCGGCTACGGCTTCCTCTCCGAGAACCCCGACTTCGCCCGCGCCGTCCTGGACGCCGGGCTGGTCTGGATCGGCCCGCCGCCGCAGGCCATCGAGGCCATGGCGTCCAAGACCCGCGCCAAGCGGCTCATGGGCCTCGCCCCGCTCGACCCGGCCGGCATCACCGACGCCGACCTGCCCGTCCTCGTGAAGGCGGCGGCCGGCGGCGGAGGGCGCGGGATGCGGGTCGTGCGCCGCCTGGACGAGCTGGAGGCCGCGCTGGAGGGCGCGCGCGCCGAGGCCGCGAGCGCCTTCGGCGACGGCGAGGTCTTCGTGGAGCCGTACCTCGAACACGGCCGCCATGTGGAGGTGCAGATCCTCGCCGACACGCACGGCACCGTCTGGCCGCTCGGCACCCGCGACTGCTCCCTCCAGCGCCGCCACCAGAAGGTCGTCGAGGAGGCCCCGGCGCCCGGACTCACCACGGCGCTCGCGGAGGAACTGCGCACGCTGGCCGTACGCGCCGCCCGCGCCGTCTCCTACACCGGTGCGGGCACCGTCGAGTTCCTGGTCGCCGACGGCCGCGCCCACTTCCTGGAGATGAACACCCGCCTCCAGGTCGAACACCCCGTCACCGAGGCGGTCTTCGGGCTCGACCTGGTCGCGGAGCAGATCAGGATCGCCGAGGGCCACGCCCTGGGGACCGAGCCCCCGCGCGCGCGGGGCCACGCCGTCGAGGCCCGCCTGTACGCCGAGGACCCCGCCCGTGACTGGGCCCCCCAGACCGGCACCCTGCACCGCCTGTCCGTACCGGCCGGCGTCCGCCTGGACACCGGCTACACCGACGGCGACACCATCGGCGTCCACTACGACCCGATGCTCGCCAAGGTCGTCGCCCACGCCCCCACGCGCGCGGAGGCGATCCGCAGGCTCGCGGGCGCCCTGGAGTCCGCCGCGATCCACGGCCCGGTCACCAACCGCGACCTGCTCGTACGCTCCCTGCGCCACCCCGAGTTCACGAGCGGGCGCATGGACACCGGCTTCTACGACCGCCACCTCGCCGCCCTGACCGAGCCCGCTCCCGACCCCCACGCCCCCTTGGCCGCCGCCCTCGCCGACGCCCACGGCCGCTCCCGCTTCGGCGGCTGGCGCAACGTCCCCTCCCAGCCGCAGGTGAAGCGGTACGAGATGCACGGCGAGGAGCACGAGGTCCGGTACCGGCACATGCGGCAGGGCCTGACCGCCGACGGCGTCCGGGTCGTGCACGCCGACGCGGCTCTGGTGGTGCTGGAAGTGGACGGCGTACGGCGGAGGTTCGCAGTCGCCCGGTACGGCGACCAGGTCCACGTCAACACCACCCGCCTCACCGCCCTGCCCCGCTTCCCCGACCCGACGGCCCGGCTCGCGCCGGGGTCCCTGGTGGCCCCGATGCCGGGCACGGTGGTCAGGATCGCCGAGGGTCTGACCGAAGGGGCAACGGTTCAGGCGGGCCAGGGCCTCATCTGGTTGGAGGCGATGAAGATGCAGCACCGGATCTCGGCCCCGGCGGCGGGGACGCTCACGGCCCTGCACGCCGAGCCGGGACAGCAGGTCGAGCCAGGCACGGTGCTGGCAGTAGTGCAGGAACCCTCTTCCTAGGAGCCCCATGACAGCCGTCATCGAATCCGAAGAACACAAGGCCCTGCGGTCCGCGGTGGCCGCCCTCGGCAAGCGCTACGGCCGCGACTACCTCACCCGGACCGTCGCGGAGGGCAAGCCCCCCACCGAACTCTGGAGCGAGGCGGGAAAGCTCGGCTACCTCGGCGTCAACCTCCCCGAGGAGTACGGCGGCGGGGGCGGGGGCATAGCGGACCTCTCCATCGTGCTGGAGGAACTGGGCGCCGCGGGCTCGCCCCTGCTCATGCTCGTCGTGTCACCCGCCATCTGCGGCACGGTCATCGCTCGCTTCGGCACGGAGGACCAGAAACGGCACTGGCTCCCCGGCCTCGCCGACGGAAGTCGCCTGATGGCCTTCGGCATCACCGAGCCCGACGCCGGCTCCAACAGCCACCGCATCACCACCACCGCCCGCAGGGACGGCGCCGACTGGCTGCTCACCGGCCGCAAGGTGTTCATCTCCGGGGTCGACATGGCCGACGCCGTGCTGATCGTCGGCCGTACCGAGGACGCCCGCACCGGACGCCTCAAGCCCTGCCTGTTCATCGTCCCGACGGACGCGGAGGGCTTCCACAAGCGCCCGATCGACATGGAACTCAACGCGGCGGAGAAGCAGTTCGAGCTGACCCTGGACGACGTACGGCTGCCTGCGGACGCACTCGTCGGTGATGAGGACGCGGGGCTCCTCCAGCTCTTCGCGGGCCTCAACCCCGAACGCATCATGACCGCCGCGTTCGCCATCGGCATGGGCCGCCACGCGCTCGCCAAGGCCGTCCGGTACGCCCGCGACCGCACGGTCTGGAAGGCCCCCATCGGCGCCCACCAGGCCATCGCGCACCCCCTGGCGCAGGCGCACATCGACCTGGAGCTGGCCCGGCTGATGATGCAGAAGGCGGCCCACCTCTACGACGCCGGCGACGACATCGGCGCGGGCGAGGCCGCGAACATGGCCAAGTACGCGGCGGCCGAGGCCTGCGTGAAGGCCGTGGACCAGGCCGTGCACACCCTCGGCGGCAACGGCCTCACCCGTGAGTTCGGACTCGCCTCGCTGATAACGGCCGCGCGCGTGTCTCGTATCGCCCCGGTCAGCCGGGAGATGATTCTCAACTACGTCTCCCACCAGACCCTGGGCCTGCCCAAGTCGTACTAGGCGCCCTGTGCGAGGAGGAACCGTGTTCCGCAGCGAGTACGCAGACGTTCCGCCCGTAGAACTCCCCATCCACGAGGCCGTCCTGGGCCGGGCCGCCGCCTTCGGCGACCAGCCGGCCCTCATCGACGGCACGGACGGCACCACCCTCACGTACGCGCAGGTGGACCGGTTCCACCGGCGCCTGGCCGCCGCCCTCGCCGAGACGGGCGTCCGCAAGGGCGACGTCCTGGCCCTGCACAGCCCCAACACGATCGCGTTCCCGACCGCGTTCTACGCGGCCACGCGCGCGGGTGCCGCCGTCACCACCGTGCACCCGCTGGCCACCGCCGAGGAGTTCGCGGGGCAGCTCCGCGACAGCGCGGCCCGCTGGATCGTCACCGTCTCCCCGCTGCTGGACACCGCCCGCCGCGCGGCCGGACTCGCGGGCGGCGTACGGGAGATCCTCGTGTGCGACAGCGCCCCCGGGCACCGCTCGCTGACCGATCTGCTCGCCACCACCGCCCCCGAACCGGAACCCGGCATCGATCCGGCCGAGGACGTCGCCGCGCTGCCGTACTCCTCCGGCACCACCGGCACCCCCAAGGGCGTCATGCTCACCCACCGCCAGATCGCCACCAACCTCGCCCAGCTGGAACCCGCCGTCCCCGCCGGACCCGGCGACCGCATCCTCGCCGTCCTGCCGTTCTTCCACATCTACGGCCTCACCGCCCTGATGAACGCGCCCCTGCGCAAGGGCGCCACGGTCGTCGTCCTGCCGCGCTTCGAGCTGGAGACCTTCCTCGCCGCGATCGAGAAGCACCGCATCACCGGCCTGTACGTGGCCCCGCCGATCGTCCTCGCCCTCGCCAAGCACCCGGCGGTCAGCCGCTACGACCTCTCCTCGCTGAAGTACGTCATCAGCGCCGCCGCCCCGCTGGACGCCCGGCTCGCCGTCGCCTGCGCCGAACGCCTGGGCCTGCCCCCGATCGGCCAGGCGTACGGCATGACCGAACTGTCCCCCGGCACGCACGTCGTGCCCCTGGACCGGCTGCGCGAGGCCCCCGCCGGCACCGTCGGCAGGCTCATCGCCGGCACCGAGATGCGGATCGTCTCCCTGGACGACCCCGGCAAGGACCTGGGCACCGGCGCGTCCGGGGAGATCCTGATCCGGGGCCCCCAGGTGATGAAGGGCTACCTCGGCCGCCCCGACGCCACCGCCGCGATGAGCGACGCCGACGGCTGGCTGCACACCGGGGACGTCGGGTACGTGGACGCCGGCGGCTGGCTGTTCGTGGTCGACCGGGTGAAGGAACTGATCAAGTACAAGGGCTTCCAGGTGGCCCCCGCCGAACTGGAGGCGCTGCTGCTCACCCACCCCGGCATCGCCGACGCGGCCGTCATCGGCGCGTACGACGACGACGGCAACGAGGTCCCGCACGCCTTCGTCGTCCGCCACCCCACCGCCGGCGGCCTGACCGAGAACGACGTCCTGCCCTACGTCGCCGAACGCGTGGCGCCCTACAAACGCGTCCGCCGGATCACCTTCGTCGACGCCGTCCCCCGCGCCGCCTCCGGCAAGATCCTGCGCCGACAGCTCAGGGAGCACACGTGACGGACCCGACCGCGCTGATCGGCCGCACGCGCGCGCGTGCCGTCGACACCCTCAGCCTGGACTCCACCGGCACCCGCAACGCCCTGTCCGCCGCACTCGTCACGGAACTCGCCGGGGCCCTGGCGGACTGCGGCAAGGACCCGGACGTACGGGCCGTGGTCCTCACCCACACCGGTACGACGTTCTGCGCCGGCGCCGACCTGCGCGACCCGCCCCACCCGGACGCCCTGGTGGCCCTGCTCCGGCAGATCGTGGAGCTGCCCAAACCCGTCGTCGCCCGGGTCACCGGCCACGTCCGCGCCGGCGGCCTCGGTCTGCTCGCCGCCTGCGACATCGCCGCCGCCTCCACCGACGCCACCTTCGCCTTCACCGAGGTGCGCATCGGCGTGGCCCCCGCCGTGATCTCCCTGCCGGTGATCCCGCGTGCCGACCCCCGCGCCCTGGCCCGCTACTACCTCACCGGGGAGCGCTTCGGCCCGGCCGAGGCCGTGCGCCTGGGCCTGCTGACGGTGACGGCGGACCGCGCCGACGACGTCGACGACGCCCTGGCCCCCGTCCTGGACGGCCTGCGCCGCTCCTCCCCGCAGGCCCTGGCCGAGACGAAACGGCTGCTCACGGCTAGGGTGCTGGAGACATTCGACCGGGACGCGGCCGAGCTGACCGCGCTCTCGGCCCGGCTGTTCTCCTCCCCGCAGGCCCGGGAGGGGATGACGGCCTTCCTGGAAAGACGTGATGCGGCATGGGTGGTGTGAGTACGACGGAACGGGAGCGCGTTCCCAAGCAGGACCGCAGCCGGGCCACCCGGCAGCGGCTCCTGGAAGCCGCCGTGGCCTGCCTCGCCGAGCGCGGCTGGGCGGGCTCCACGGTCGCCGTCGTGGCCGAGCGGGCCGGTGTCTCCCGCGGCGCCGCCCAACACCACTTCCCCACCCGGGAAGACCTCTTCACCGCCGCCGTCGAGTACGTCTCCGAGGAGCGCTCCCTCGCCCTGCGGGCCCTGTTCCCGGACGGCGCCGCCGACCGCCGGGCCGTCGTGGCGGCCCTGGTCGACCTCTACACCGGCCCCCTGTTCCGCGCCGCCCTGCACCTGTGGGTCGCCGCCTCCGACGAGGAACAGCTGCGCCCGCGCGTGACCGAACTGGAGGCCCGCGTCGGCCGGGAGACCCACCGCATCGCCGTGGACCTCCTGGGCGCCGACGAGTCCCGCCCCGGCGTCCGCGAAACCGTCCAGGGCCTGCTGGACATGGCCCGGGGCCTGGGCCTCGCCAACCTCCTCACCGACGACACCGCCCGCCGCGAACGGGTCGTCGCCCAGTGGGCGGCGCTGCTGGAGGAAGCGCTGGGCTGAGACGGGGCCGCGCCCGGCGCCGCCGGGCCCGCGCCGGCGCCGGGGAGCCACCGCGGGGGCGCGTTACCCTTGGCCCATGCTTCCGATGCTCGTTCGCCGCCGCCACGTGGACTACGTGCGCGTCACGAGCATGGGCTGTCGGCGCCTCTCCGCCTGACCAGCCCCCACCTCTCTCTTCCTCTCTTCCTCACTTCGCCGGCACCCGGGGGCCGCCACCACCCCTCGGCGGTCACCCGTGCCCCGTACACCCGCGGACGCATCATGACCACGCACACAGTGACGTCGTACGACCAGCTCCCGATCATCGACCTGTCGGCCGCCGACGGCGACCCGCGGGCGCGCGCCCTGCTCCACGCCCAGCTGCACAGCGCCGCCCACGACGTCGGCTTCTTCCAGCTGGTCGGCCACGGCGTCACCCGGGCCGAGACCGACGCGCTGCTCACCGCCATGCGCGCCTTCTTCGCCCTCCCCGAGGCCGACCGGCTCGCCCTGGACAACGTCGGCTCGCCGCACTTCCGGGGCTACACCCGCACCGGCGACGAGCGCACCGGCGGCGCCCGCGACTGGCGCGACCAGCTCGACATCGGCGCCGAACGCCCCGCCCGCGTACCGGGGCCGGGCGAGCCGCCGTACTGGTGGCTCCAGGGCCCCAACCAGTGGCCGGCCGCCCTGCCCGAACTGCGCACGGCCGCCCTCGCCTGGATCGACAAGCTGAGCGGGGTCGCCCACCGGCTCCTGCGGGAACTGCTGACCGCCATCGGCGCCCCGGCCGACTTCTACGACCCGATCTTCGGCGACCGCGCCCACCCGCACCTCAAGCTCGTCCGCTACCCCGGCAGCGCGGACGACGGCACCGACCAGGGCGTCGGCGCCCACAAGGACTACGGCTTCCTCACCCTGCTCCTCCAGGACACGGTCGGCGGCCTCCAGGTCCAGCGCGAGGACGGCCGCTTCCACGACGTGCCGCCCATCGAGGGCGCGTTCGTCGTCAACCTCGGCGAACTCCTGGAAGTCGCCACCAACGGCTACCTGCTGGCCACGAACCACCGGGTCGTCAGCCCGCCCGGCGCCACCGAGCGCTTCTCGGTCCCGTTCTTCTACAACCCGCGCCTGGAGGCGAGGGTCGAGCCCCTGCCCTTCCCGCACGCGTCGAAGGCCCCCGGCATCACGACGGACCCGACGAACCCGCTGTACGCCGAGTACGGCTACAACGAGCTGAAGGGAAAGCTCAGGGCCCACCCGCTGGTGGCGCAGCGGCACCACGGGAACCTGCTGACCCCGGCGTGATCGACTTTGCGGGGGCGCGGGGCCGTACCGACATGCGGCTCCGCGCCCCGGGCACCCCTGTCAGCGGGTGATGTCCGCGTACCCGGAGATGTCCTCGGGCCGGCGCGGACCCGGCCCCACATACCGGGCGGAGGGCCGCACCAGCCGCCCCGTCCGCTTCTGCTCGAGGATGTGCGCCGACCACCCGGCCGTACGGGCGCACGTGAACATCGACGTGAACATGTGCGCCGGCACCTCGGCGAAGTCCAGCACGATCGCGGCCCAGAACTCCACGTTGGTGGCGAGCACCCGGTCCGGCCGCCGATTGTGCAGCTCCTCCAGCGCGGCCTTCTCCAGCGCCTCGGCGACCTCGAACCGCGGCGCCCCCAGCTCACGCGCCGTACGCCGCAGCACCCGCGCCCGGGGGTCCTCGGCCCGGTACACCCGGTGCCCGAAGCCCATCAGCCGCTCGCCCCGGTCGAGCGCCTGCTTGACGTACGCCTCCGCGTCCCCCGTGCGCTCGATCTCCTCGATCATCCCGAGCACGCGCGAGGGCGCACCGCCGTGCAGCGGGCCCGACATCGCACCCACCGCCCCGGACAGCGCGGCGGCGACGTCCGCGCCGGTGGAGGCGATCACCCGGGCGGTGAAGGTGGAGGCGTTCATGCCGTGCTCGGCGGCGGAGGTCCAGTAGGCGTCCACGGCCGCCACGTGCTTGGGGTCCGGCTCCCCCCGCCAGCGGATCATGAACCGCTCCACCACCGAGTTCGCCTTGTCGATCTCACGCTGCGGCACCATCGGCAGCCCCTGGCCGCGCGCGGACTGGGCGACGTACGACAGGGCCATGACGGCGGCCCGCGCCAGGTCCTCCCGGGCCTGCCGCTCGTCGATGTCGAGCAGGGGGCGCAGCCCCCACACGGGGGCGAGCATGGCGAGCGCCGACTGGACGTCCACGCGGATGTCACCGGAGTGGACGGGGATCGGGAACGGCTCGGCGGGCGGCAGGCCGGGGTTGAAGGCGCCGTCGACGAGCAGGCCCCACACGTTCCCGAAGGAGACGTGGCCGACCAGGTCCTCGATGTCGACGCCCCGGTAGCGCAGGGCGCCGCCCTCCTTGTCCGGTTCGGCGATCTCCGTCTCGAACGCGATGACTCCTTCGAGCCCGGGTACGAAATCGGACATCAGGCGGCTCCTCGTGATGTGTGGGCGGCGGTCACCCCGGTGATGCCCCGATCCGCCGGTGGTCACCCGTGGTCAACCCAACCGCAAAGGGAGCAGCACGATAACTCCCGGTGCCACAGTTGGGGAGACCACGCGACACTGAGTGCCATACCCGTTCGATACGGCAGGATGACCGCGTGACCGACCGTGAGCCGCTCCTGGACCCCGTCCTCGACCCCGCCGCCATGCGCAAGCAGTACCGGGCCGGCGGCCTCGCCGAGGAGGACCTCGCCACCCATCCGATGGACCAGTTCACCCGGTGGTTCGAGGACGCGGCCCGCGCGGCCCTGCACGGCACGCTCTACGAGCCCAACGCGATGGTCGTCTCCACGGCGGACGCCCAGGGCCGCCCCAGCTCGCGCACGGTGCTGATGAAGCAGTACGACACCGAGGGCTTCGTCTTCTTCACCAACTACGACTCCCGCAAGGGCCGCGACCTGGCGGAGAACCCGCACGTCGCGCTGCTCTTCCCCTGGCACCCCCTGGCCCGCCAGGTCATCGTCACCGGCACCGCCCGGCGCACCGGCCGCGACGAGACCGCCGCCTACTTCCGCACCCGCCCGCACGGCTCCCAGCTGGGCGCCTGGGCCAGCGTCCAGTCCGCGGTGATCGCCTCCCGCACGGAGCTGGACACGTCGTACGCCGCGCTCGAAGCGCGCTACCCGGAGGGCGAACAGGTCCCGGTGCCGCCGCACTGGGGCGGCTTCCGCGTCACCCCGGAGACGATCGAGTTCTGGCAGGGCCGGGAGAACCGCCTCCACGACCGCCTGCGCTACGTCGCCCGGCCGGACGGCACCTGGAAAGTCGAACGCCTCAGCCCCTGACCGGGCCCGGAAGGCGCGCGAGAACGCAGACGACCCGCGGGCTGGGTTCCTCGATGAGGAGCCGGCCGGACGTACCGGCAGCCCGCGGGTCGGGTGACTGCTTGGGATTGGGCCGGCTGCACGCGTCGTTCGCGTGCCGGTCCGGCACCGCACATGGTGTGGTGACGGGCCGCTAGCCCGCAGCCACCTCACGCGTCCGGTTCTCATACATCTGCCGAACCACCTCCCTTCTCGTGTACCCGACACCCTAAGAAGCCGCCGCCACGGGCTCAACTGTTTTTTTCGTCCGCCCCCCGCCGGCCGCCGGGGAGCCTGATATACGTGCTCGCGTGACGGATCTTCGAATAGCGGGCGTCGACGGCGACGCGATGCTCGAACAGTGGCGGCACGTGCACAACGTGGTCGTCCCGCCCGCCGCGATGTCTCCGCAGGAGGCACGGGAGCGGCAGGGACGCTACCGGCTGGCGAACGCCTATCTCGGCGAGGTGCTCGTCGGGTGTTCCACCGTGCGTCCGCCGGCGGGGGAGCAGCGGGTGGCGACCGTCATCGCGCGCGTGCTGCCCGAGTTCCGGCGCCGGGGCTTCGGTACCGCCCTCCACGAGGACGCGCTGGCCCACGCGCGCGGGCTGGGAGCCGAAACCATCGAGACCTGCGTCCTCGCGGTGAACGCGGACGGGCTGCGGTTCGCCCTGCGGCGCGGCTACGCGGAGACCGACCGGTACGTGCTGGACGGCGAACACGACGAGTGGGTGGACCTGCGGCTCTCGCCGGGCGGCCCGGGGCATTGATCCCCGCAATCTTCGGGAACAGGGTGTGGGGTGTGTCACGTTCCAGTTGAATGATGGGCAGTGAGCGAACCGAGCGCCGTGCGTGCGCGGACGCAGTCTCCAGGGGGTCCAGGTGAGTGCTTCGCGGCGGAGTGGGACCACTGATGAACTGGGGCCGGACGAGCCCGGTGAGTCCGGCGGCTCCGACCTGCTCGCCGCGCTGCTCGACGGCATGGACGCGGCACTGTGCGCCTTCGACGCCGACGGGGTCGTGACCCACTGGAACCGGGAGGCCGAGCGGATACTCGGCTGGACGGCCGCCGAGGCCGTCGGGCGGCACGGGTTCGCCGGCTGGGCGGTGCGCAGCGCCGACGCCGAGGAGGTGCAGGCCCGGCTGATGTCGGCGATGCGGGCGCCGGGCCGCCAGGTGCACGAGTTCGCGCTGGTCACCAAGGGCGGCGGGCGGGTGCTCGTCCGGACGCAGTCGGCCGCCGTGCGCGGACCCGACGGGAAGCCCGCGGGGGTGTACTGCGCGTTCAGCGAGGTGCACGCACAGATCGACCTGGAGCGGTCGATCGCGCTCAGCGAGGCGCTGTTCGAGGACGCGTCCTGGGGGGTCGTGCTGGTCGACGCCGATCTGCGGCCCGCCGTGGTGAACGCGCACGCGGCGCGGGCGCTGGGAGTGGGGCGCACGTCCGTACTGGGGCGCCCGCTGGGCGAGCTGCTCGCGCAGGGCGTGGAGGAACTGGAGGCCGCGCTGACCCACGTCCTGGCCGAGGGCGCGCCGCCCGCGCCCGCCGAGATGTGGGTGTCCGTCCGTGGCCCGCAGGGCGAGAGGCGCCGCTGCTGGCGCAGCGGGTTCCTGCGGCTGGCCTCACCGCTCGCCGAGGAGCCGGTGCCGCTCGGGGTGGGATGGCTGTTCGAGGACGTCACCGAGGCCAAGCAGGGGGAGCAGGAGGCGGCCCTGCTGCGGTTCCGGACGAACCAGCTGCACCGGGCGGCCCGGGCCGCGGCCGAGTGCGAGGACCCGGCGGAGGCGGCCATCGTCCACCTGGACTTCGCCCTCGCCGGCTTCGCCGACCACGCCCTCGTCGACCGGGTGGCGGACCGCCCGCGCGCGGAGGGAGCGGACGGCCCGGGTCCGGTCCGGCTGGTACGGCTCGCGGCCACGCCCGCCGGGGCGCCGGGGCCGAGCCTGCTCACGGGCGCGGCCGGGCTTCCCGTGCGCTACCCGGAGGGCCACCCGGCGCTCCAGTGCGTGGAGCGGGGAGGGACCGTGCGCGCCGACGCCGGGTCGGTCTCCGCCGAGCGGGCGCGGGAGTGGGCGCTGGAGCGCCAGTGGCCCGGCGACGCGGTGCACGCGCTGTGCGCGGTGCTGCGCAGCCGGGGCCGGACGCTGGGCGTGGTGACCTTCCTGCGCGGTTCCGGCCGCAACCGCTTCGAACGCCCCGACACGGCGTACGCGGAGGACGTGTCCGCCCGGATAGCAACGGCACTGGACCTGGCGGACACGACCCGGGGCCGAACCCCGCAGTAGGGGGTCTTGCGGCGGGGGGGGGGCGTGGTCGCCCGGTGGCAGGGAGTTCCTGCCCGGGGCCGGCCACGCTGCCGGGGTCACCCGCGTGGGTCGGCGGCAAGCCGTCCCGCGCCGGTCGCGGAGCCGGTCTCCTCCCGGCGCGGGGCGCTGTCAGTGCCGGTAGAAGATCCGGTCGCCGTACTCCGTCATCACGCGGTCGTTCCACTCGTGTCCGCCGTCGACGTTGCCGGAGCGCAGCAGCGGGGGTTCGACGCCGCGGTCGGCGAGGGTGGCGGCGGTGGTCGCCATGACGGCCTGCATCAGGGCGGCGGTGACGACCGTGGACGCGGGGGCGAACGGCGCCGGGATGGTGTCGAGGGTGAGTTCCGCGTCCCCGACGGCGATCTTCGAGTCGAGGACGACGTCGCAGTGGTCCTTGAGGAAGGTGCCCGAGGCGTGCCGGGACGACGTCTGCGAGGCGTACGCCACCGAGGTCACGCCGATCACCTTCACGCCGAGGGCGCGGGCGCCGAGGGCCATCTCCACGGGCAGCGCGTTGCGGCCGGAGAGGGAGATGATCAGGAGCGCGTCGCCGGCGCGGAGCGGCGAGGTCTCCAGGACGGCGCTCGCGAGGCCGTCGACGCGTTCGAGGGCGGAGCCGAGGGTGGCCGGGGTGACGTCGACGCCGACGACGCCGGGGACGGCGAGCAGGTTCATCAGGGCCAGGCCGCCCGCGCGGTAGACGACGTCCTGGGCGGCCAGCGAGGAGTGCCCGGCGCCGAAGGCGAACAGGCGGCCGCCGGACGCGACGGTGTCGGCGAGCAGGGTGCCGGCCGCGGTGATCGCCCCGGCCTCCTCGTCGCGGACCCGTTGCAGCAGGCCGATGGCGGCGTCGAAGAACAGGTCGGCAGGCGTGCCGTCGCTCATGCGGTGCCCCTTCGCAGCGTCTGTGTCGCGGATCACGGTGCGGTCTGGACCAGTGCGGTGTCAATACGGCCGGGCGGGAGCGCCCGGAAGAGGCGGCACCCGCTTTCCGCGCGCACCCGCACCCGCGACGGCCCGCACCCGTCAACGGCACGCACCCCGGGCCGGCGCCCGTTTTCCCGGTGCCGCCCGCTTGTCAGTGGGATCCGGCAGAATTGATGCCAGGGCCAGCGCACGCGGCCGGCTGCCGGCAGAGGTAATCGAGGGGCACGTATGTCCGGACTGATCGACACCACGGAGATGTATCTCCGCACCATCCTCGAGCTCGAAGAGGAAGGCGTCGTCCCCATGCGCGCCCGCATCGCGGAGCGGCTGGACCAGAGCGGGCCGACGGTGAGCCAGACGGTCGCGCGGATGGAGCGCGACGGCCTGGTCTCCGTGGCCAGCGACCGCCACCTGGAACTGACGGACGAGGGCCGCCGGCTGGCGACGCGCGTGATGCGCAAGCACCGCCTGGCCGAGTGCCTGCTCGTCGACGTGATCGGCCTGGAGTGGGAGCAGGTGCACGCGGAGGCGTGCCGCTGGGAGCACGTGATGAGCGAGGCCGTGGAGCGCCGCGTGCTGGAGCTGCTGCGGCACCCCACCGAGTCGCCGTACGGCAACCCCATCCCGGGCCTGGAGGAGCTGGGCGAGAAGGACGGCGCGGACCCGTTCCTGGACGAGAGCATGGTGTCGCTCGCCGACCTGGACCCGGGCTCGGACGGCAAGACGGTCGTCGTCCGCCGTATCGGCGAGCCGATCCAGACGGACGCGCAGCTGATGTACACGCTGCGGCGGGCGGGCGTGCAGCCCGGTTCGGTGGTGAGCGTGACGGAGTCGCCCGGTGGCGTCCTGGTGGGCAGTGGCGGCGAGGCGGCCGAGCTGGAGGCGGACACCGCCTCCCACGTGTTCGTCGCCAAGCGCTGAGACGGAGAGGGCCCCGGCGCCTGCGCGCCGGGGCCTGTCCTCCCCTGTGCTGACCCGGAGCCCCGAGCTCTCAGGGTCATCCCCCTCGGACCGGCTTTTCCCCGAGCGGTCCGCCTCCCGCCAGAAGACATCCCCTCGGCTGAGGCGATCATTCCTTGAGGGGTGTCACTCGAAGGAGGGGTGTTGTCGGCGGAGGCGCAATTTTCGAATAAGCATTCGATAACCTGAAGCGGCTGGACGACGAGGACGGCGGAGCTGGGGGGTGCCAGGCCGATGGCACGGCGTATCGATGTGACGGGAGCGGGCGGGGTGCGCCTGGCCGCCTGGGAGTTCGCCGACCCTCCGAAACCGGAGGCGGAGCCGGACGCCGAGGGGGACGCGCGGTCCGGCGCTCCGGGCGTGCTCTTACTCCACGGCCTGATGGGCCGTGCCTCCCACTGGGCGCCCACCGCCCGCTGGCTCGCCGGCCGCCACCGCGCCGTGGCGCTCGACCAGCGCGGCCACGGCCAGAGCGAGAAGCCCCCGCGCGCCGCGTACACCCGCGAGGCCTACGTCGAGGACGCGGAGGCCGCCGTCGAACAGCTCGGCCTCGCCCCCGTCCTCCTCGTCGGGCACGCCATGGGCGCGCTGACCGCCTGGCAGCTCGCCGCGAAGCGCCCCGATCTGGTGCGCGGCCTGATCATCTGCGACATGCGCGCCTCCGCCCTCGGCTCGGCCTCCCAGCGGGAGTGGGCGGACTGGTTCCGGTCCTGGCCCGTCCCCTTCGCCAGCCTGGCCGACGTCCGCAAGTGGTTCGGCGAGAACGACCCCTGGGTGGAGCGGCCGAGCCCCGCGCGCGGGGCCTTCTACGCCGAGGTGATGCACGAGGCGGAGGACGGCTGGCGGCCCGTCTTCGACCCCGACCACATGCTCGGCTCCCGTGAGGCATGGGTCTACGACGCCCACTGGGAGGAGCTGGCCCAGGTCCAGTGCCCGACGCTGGTGGTGCGCGGTGTGGACGGCGAGCTGGGGCGGGCGGAGGCCCAGGAGATGGTGCGGGTGCTGCCGCGCGGGGAGTACGCGGAAGTCCCGGACGCGGGGCACCTCGCGCACTATGACCTGCCGGTGGCTTGGCGGGCGGCCGTCTCACCGTTCCTCGACGGATTGCTGGGGGCATGAGGGCGTGGGCGTCTGCGGGGTTGTTCTTTGCGGGCGGCTGCGGGTCGTTCCTGGCTGATCGCGCAGTTCCCCGCGCCCCTGAAGGGGCGCGGGGAACTGCGCGAGTACGCACCACTCACCCGCACCCGCCCACGAAAGAGCGCCCCGGCAGACGCGTGGGCGCCCCGCCTACCGATCCCTCCCGCACGCATAGGCCAGCGGTGAGATCAACTCCTCCGCGTCCGGCAGCCACCGGTTCGCGGGCGTCGGCCGGCAGGCCCACTGCACGGCCCCCCGGGAGCCGAACCGCGTGGGCGGCGCCGCCACATAGGCGCCCTCGCCCAGGGTCATGAGGTCCAGTGACGCCGGCGACCAGCCGAGCTTCCGTACCAGCTCCGGCACCTTCGCGGTGGCACCGGGCAGGACGAAGAACTGCATGCGCCGGTCCGGGGTCAGCGTGACCGGCCCGAGCGACAGTTCCATCCGCTCCATCCGGGCGAGCGCCAGGAACCCCGCGCTCTCCGGGACGGACAGCGCGTCGAACGTCCGGCCCGTCGGCAGCAGGATCGACGCCGCCGGCTGCTTCTGCCACATCCGGCGCGCGACGGTCGCACTGCCGGTCGCCTGGGTCGCCCAGTCGGGGCGCGCGGGGTGCGCACCCGGCGCAGGGCAGGAGGCGTCGCCGCACGAGCAGCGCTGCCTGCCGTCGACGGCTTCCAGCCAGGTGCCCGGGAACACGTCCCAGTGCCGCTCCTCGGCGTAGCGTACGGCGGTCTCCAGCAGCGATTCCCCGCGCTGCTGTGGGATGTGACCGGCCATCTGAGTGTCTTGGGCGCCCGCGATCGTCTCTTCCACGTTCCACTCAACTCCCGCGCCCACCTGGAGTTACGGCCGTAACGCGCGCGGGGGAGGAGCATCGATTCCGCAGTCGGGGCGCATGGGTGCATGACCGGGGGCGCGCGGGAGGGGGCGGGGCGTGAGATGGGTAGCCAGGGAGGGGGGCAACCGTCTTCACCCCGGCAAAGCGCACAAGTCACGCATTGACGGTATGTCAGCTGGGCAGTGATCTTCCGGCCGGAACTTTGTGCTCCGGAGGATCGCAACACGCTCCAGGGGATCGCAACGCAGGGGGTAGGTACATGGCCGCAAGGCCTCTCGTGGCGAGGCAGCCGAACGAACGGCTGCAAGCACTCATCCAGGAAGCGGGGTGCTCGAACGCCGGGCTGGCCCGGCGGGTCAACATGTGCGGCGCGGAGCACGGCCTCGACCTGCGCTACGACAAGACGTCCGTGGCCCGCTGGCTGCGCGGCCAGCAGCCGCGGGGCCGGGCCCCGGCGATCATCGCCGAGGCGCTCGGGCGCAAGCTGGGCCGTACGGTGACGATCGACGAGATCGGCATGGCCAACGGCAAGAACCTCGCCTCGGGGGTCGGTCTCCAGTTCTCGCCGACGGTGCTGGGGGCCATCGAGCAGGTCTGCG
Organism: Streptomyces sp. NPDC004658; assembly: GCF_040609555.1. NCBI lineage: Bacteria > Bacillati > Actinomycetota > Actinomycetes > Kitasatosporales > Streptomycetaceae > Streptomyces > Streptomyces sp. NPDC004658. The sequence goes on along the minus strand of NZ_JBEXKG010000016.1, from coordinate 23,687 downwards.
AGCTGTGGCGCAGCGACGTGGGGCGCCGGGACTTCCTGTCCGGCACGTCCGTCGCCGCCTCCGCGCTGGTCGAGCCGAGCCGCGACTGGCTGATCTCGGCGCCGGACCCCCAGGTGGCCCGGCAGGCGGGCCCGCGCGTGGGCCAGTCCGACGTGGCGGCCGTACGGTCCATGACCCAGGCGCTGGTGGACCTCGACCACCAGTACGGCAGCGGGCATGTGCGCCCGGTCGTCGTGCACTACCTCAACAGCGTCGTCTCCGGGCTGCTCGCGGGCTCCTACCGGGAGGCGGTCGGCCGGGAACTCTTCGCCGCCGTCGCCCGGTTGACGGAGCTGGCGGGGTACATGGCCGTCGACACCGGGCAACCGGGGCTCGCCCAGCGGTACTACATCCAGTCGCTGCGGCTCGCGCAGGCCGCCGGCGACCGCGGGTACGGCGGTTACGTGCTCGCCGCGTCCATGAGCCACCTCGCGGCGCAGCTCGGAAACCCCCGCGAGATCGCCCAGTTGGCGCGGGCGGCGCAGGAGGGGGCGCGTGGGCAGGTGACCCCGCGCGCGGAGGCGATGTTCCACGCCGCCGAGGCGCGCGGGCACGCCCTGCTCGGTGACGCGCGCGCGGCGCAGGCGGCCGGCGGGCGGGCGGTGACGGCGATGGAACGGGCGGACGACTCCACCGGGGACGACCCGGCGTGGATCGCCCACTTCGACGAGGCGTATCTGGCCGACGAGTTGGCGCACTGCCACCGCGACCTCGGGCAGGCCGACCAGGCCGCGCGCTACGCCGAGCAGTCGCTGGCCGGGCACCCGGAGTCCCGGGCCCGCCGGCGCGCCATCGGCTACGTGCTGCTCGCCACGGCCCAGGTGCAGCAGCGCGAGATCGAACAGGCCTGCACCACGGGCATGAAGGCCGTGGAACTGCTGGAGACGCTCCGCTCCAACCGGGGCGCCGAGTATCTGGACGACCTCCAGCAGCGGCTGGAGCCCTTCCGGGACGAGGCGGTGGTAAGGGAGTTCGGGGCGCGGCTCGATCTCCAGCAGGCCGCGTGAACAGCGGCCCCGCGGGGGCGTGAACGCACGGGAAACGGCACCCGGGTGTGCGCCGGGGCCGTGAACAGCGCTCCAGGAAGCGGTGGTGTTACCGCTGTCACAGGGAAGGAGGTCACGTCCCGCGCTGCGTGGCACGCGGCTCGGGGGACCCGGTAGCGTGAGCCGACGATTCACAAGGTCCCCCATTAGTAGGAGTCCCGGTGACGCAGAGTGGACAGGGCGAGGAGCCCTCGGCGCGGACCGCGCGCGAAGGCATCGTGCTGCCCTCCGACGGAGGAGAGCCCCTGCTGCCGGGCATGACCGGGACGCCGGCACCCGCTCACCCGGCCGGCGGACAGGCCTGGGGCGGTTCCTGGGGCCCCGAGCAGCAGGCGGCCCAGCCGGGCCAGGGCTGGCCGCCGGCGGCGGCCCCGCAGTGGGACGCCCCCGGCGGTCCCGACCAGCGGCCCCCGTCCGCCGCGAACCCCGGCCCGCTCCCCCCGGAGGGCGCACCGGCACCGTCGTACGGCGGCCAGGCCCCGGCCTACGGCGGTCCTGCGGCTTCCTACGGCGGCCAGGACGCGCGGTACGGCGGGACCGGCGCCGGTGCCCACGGCGCGGCGCAGCAGCCCGCCTACGGCGCGCCCGACCCCTACCAGCAGCCCGCGCAGCAGCAGCCGTACCCGGCGCAGCCGTCCGCGTACCCGGCCGCGGGTGCCCCGCTGCCGCCGAGCGCGGACGGTGCGACCCAGTACCTCCCGCCGGTCCCCGCCGCCCCCGGCGACGAGGGCGCCACCCAGTACCTGCCGCCCGTGCAGGCGGCGCCGGCCGACGGGGCCACCCAGTACATACCGCCGGTCCCCGCCGGGGGCTCCGTTCACGAGGCGGCCACCCAGTACATACCGCCGGTCGCGCCCGGCGCGCTGCCGCCGGAGTCGGCCGGCGGGGAGAACCACTACCCCGGCCAGGCGCCCCGGCAGGCGGCGCCCGCGCCCTCGGACGCCGAGGCCACGCAGTACATCCCGCCGTACGCCGCCCAGGCGCAGGCGCAGGGGGCGGACCGCCAGCCGCCCGCCGAGTTCGACAACCTCTTCCGCGGCGGCCCCGGGGGCGGCGACGGCCCGGCCGGGTCCACCCAGCAGCTCCCGCGGGTGCAGCAGCCGGACGCCTATCCCGGCCCGGCGCAGACGTCGTACCGTCCGGCGCAGCCGTCGTACGACGCGGGGCCGGACGACGACGGCGGGCGGCGCCGGGGCAGGTCGCGGGTGCCGCTGATCGCCGCGGTCGGCGTCGGCATCGTCGTGCTCGGCGTCGGCGCCGGCGCGCTGCTCAGCGGCGGGGGCGACAAGGACCCGGGCGGGGACGACCAGACGGTCGCCGCCGCCTCCCCGGCCACCGGGGACTCCGCCTCGCCCGCCGCCGACCCCGCCCGGCAGCAGGCCGTCGAGCTGGACAAGCTGCTCGCGGACAGCGGCAGCAGCCGGGCCGCGGTGATCCAGGCGGTGGCGGACGTCAAGCAGTGCGACAACCTCGACCAGGCCGCCTCCAGCCTGCGGGACGCGGCCGGGCAGCGCGGCCGGCTGGTCACGCGGCTCGGCAAGCTGTCCGTGGACAAGCTGCCCGGCAACGCCGATCTGACGGCGGCACTGACCAGGGCCTGGCAGGCCTCCGCCGCGGCCGACAACCACTACGCGGCCTGGGCCGAGCAGGCCAAGGGGCACAAGGTCTGCCGCAAGGGGCACGCCCGGACCACCGGCGAGACCCAGGCCGGCAACCGCGAGAGCGGCACCGCCAGCGCGCAGAAGACGAAGGCGGCGGCCCTGTGGAACGCGATCGCCAGGAAGTACGGCCTGACCGAGCGCCAGCCGACCCAGCTGTGAGCGCCGGCCGTCACGGCACGTCGGCGTTCTCCAGGACCGGGGTCATGTCGGCGATCCCGTTGGCGCCGCCGATGTCCTTGCGGGCCGCGACCAGCTTGCCGTCCTGGACCACCTGGAGGGTGACGTCGGCGTTGACCAGCCGCGGGAAGCCGACCGCGGCCAGCTTGCTCTCGTAGGGCCAGTGCAGGGTCGGGGTGAGGCCGCCGGTGGAGACCCGCAGGCCGTCGTTGAGGGTGTGCCGCACGGTGTCGGCGCTCACCTCGCCCTCGCCGATCTTCTCCAGGACGGCCTTGAGCACGGTGTAGGCGATCCACGTGGTCTGCACACCGGCGTCCGCGGGGTCGATGCGGTTGTCGCCGAAGGCCTCCTCGTTGATCACCTTCTTCATCGGGTCCCAGCGGGGGTCGGAGGCGACCGGGTACCAGCCGGTGATGTACGCCCCCTCGTACGGCCCCTTCGCCCCGCCGGTGGCGTTGATCACCGTCTGGTCGACGCTGCCGAGCACGGTCGCCGTGCGCACGGCCGGGAAGGACTCGCGGGCCCGCCGGAAGGAGTCCATGAAGGTGTCCGTGCGGTCCCCGAGGGCGGGCACCACACAGCCCTTGCGCGCCACGTCCCTGGTCGCGTAGCGCAGCGCCTGCTCGGCCTGGCCGCCGTACTCGGTGGCGTCGTCGGCGGCGAGCTGGTCGCCGGCGTCCGGGTGGCCGCCCGCCTTGAGACCGGCGTCGAGCATCGCGGGCAGCTGGTCGCCGGCGATGCTGTCCGGGCGGACCAGGGCGATGTTGCCGCAGCCCTGCGCGAGGGCCCTGCCGAGGCCGGCCAGGAGGGCGGGCTGGCCGCCGTTGACCGGGTAGGACATGGCGCCGGTGAACTCGTCGTTCGTGACGCCGTAGCCGCCGATGTAGGGGATGCCCGCGCCCTCCAGCGGCGCGAGGTAGGAGTCGCCGAACTGGCTGTAGGAGCCGACGACCGCGACCACGTTCTCGGTCGCCGCGCGCCGGGCGCACCTCGCGGCGCCCACGCTGTCGTTGTGGTCGTTGCAGGTCAGCACCTCGAGCCTGCGGCCGTTGACGCCGCCGTGAGAGTTGATCCACTTGGCGTAGGCGCGGGCCATCGCGGGCATGCCGGGCTTGTTCGTCGCGTCGGTGTCCTGCGGGGCCCAGGTCATCACCTTGACCGGGTCATCCCCGGAGCCCCCCGTGGCACCGGGGATGACCCCGCATGCGGCGGTGAGCGACGCGCAGAGGGCCACCGCGCCCGCCGCGAGGGCGGTGGCTCTGACGGGGCGGGGAAGGACGGGGAGAGGAGTGCTGCTCGTGCGTCGCCTGCCGGTCATGCGCACACACGATTCCCTCACAGCGCTAACCCCGGAGTGACCCTTGGTCAACGAACGGTGACACGGAGGTGAATTACGGGGGCCGGTGAGGCGCGAGGGGCGAGGAACGTACGATCGATGACCGTGCAAGGTTCGGAGAACACTTCCCGTCGCGGCCGTCGCTCCTCCACCATGGGCGGCATGCCCTTGAACGACATGCCGTGGTGGCGGTGGCGCAGCAACGTGCGCTCGGCGCTGCACATGCTCTCCGACCCGGTGTTCCAGCGGGACGTCTGGCTGGCCGGCGTGGACGGCTACGGCGACGTCACGGACGCCGTGTACCGGCTGGTGGAGGACACCTGGCTGGACAGCTGGTCGGCCGAGAAGTACGTCGGCACCATATTCCGGGACTCGCAGGAGGCGGCGCTCGTCGACACCGCCGTGCTGCGGGTGCTGCGGATCATGCACCAGGTCGGACCGGACGCGCCGGTCGCCGCCTACCTGGACCACTCCGGCTGGCCGGACGCGGTGCGGGCGGCCCGGGACGCTCATGTGCGGATGTCGGTGAGCGACGGGGAGGACCCGGACACGCCGCCGAAGAGCCTGGAAGTGCTGCGCATCCTGACGAGGTCCTGACCGGGTTCCGCGGAGCGGACGGCCGCTCCATGGCGGGCGGCCGGTGTGGGACCCTGTGGTGCATGACCGATCAGTCCGCCTCTTCCGCCGCCGCACCGGCCGACCAGTACATCCTCACGCTCTCCTGCCCGGACAAAAAGGGCATCGTGCACGCCGTGTCCAGCTATCTGTTCATGACCGGCTGCAACATCGAGGACAGCCAGCAGTTCGGCGACCACGACACGGGACTGTTCTTCATGCGCGTCCACTTCTCGGCCGAGGCGCCGGTGACGGTGGACAAGCTGCGGGCGAGCTTCGCCGCGATCGGCGACTCCTTCCACATGGACTGGCAGATCCACCGGGCCGACGAGAAGATGCGCATCCTGCTGATGGTCAGCAAGTTCGGGCACTGCCTGAACGACCTGCTGTTCCGGGCGCGGACCGGGGCCCTGCCGGTGGAGATCGTGGGTGTGGTGTCCAATCACACGGACTTCGAGGAGCTGGTGGGCTCCTACAACATCCCCTTCCACCACATCCCCGTGACGAAGGACACCAAGCCGGACGCCGAGGCGAGGCTGCTGGAGATCGTCCGCGAGGAGAAGGTCGAGCTGGTCGTCCTCGCCCGCTACATGCAGGTCCTCTCCGACGACCTGTGCAAGCAGCTCAGCGGCCGGATCATCAACATCCACCACTCCTTCCTGCCGAGCTTCAAGGGTGCGAAGCCGTACCACCAGGCGCACGCGCGCGGTGTGAAGCTGATCGGCGCGACCGCGCACTACGTCACCGCGGACCTGGACGAGGGGCCGATCATCGAGCAGGAGGTCGAGCGGGTCGGGCACGACGTGACGCCGGACCAGCTGGTGGCCATCGGCCGGGACGTGGAGTGCCAGGCACTGGCACGGGCCGTGAAGTGGCATGCGGAGCGGAGGATCCTGCTCAACGGGCGCCGCACGGTGGTGTTCGCCTAGCCGCGGCCGCCGGCGCGTCCGGTCCCGCCCCTACATCCGGCTCAGCGACGCGACCGCGAACAGCACGTCCTTGATCGCCTCCCGGTCGCCCAGCTGACCGGCCGCCGCCTCCTCCGGAGGCACATGCCCCGCGGCCAGCTTGCAGAACTCCACGCCGTCCAGGGCGACATGGGCCACCTCGAAGTCGGCCGAGCCCACCGCCGCCGGCGAGTCCAGGGGGATCAGCCACTCGCCGCCGGCCGCGCCCTCGATCTCCAGGCGCAGGCTGCGGCCGGGCGCGCCGGCCGGGACCAGGTGCGGGGTCCGGCGGCCCGGCGCGGACAGTCCCGCCCGGCGGCGTGCGGCGAGCACCGTCGGCAGCAGACGGGCCGCGAGGTCGATCATCCGGTTGAGGTGCCGCGGTGCCGGCGGCGCGTACGGATAGTCCACCGCCTCGGCGATGTCCTCGGCGTGCACCCAGCACTCGAAGGCGCGGTCCAGCATCGCGTCGTGCAGCGGCAGCGCGAAGTCGCCGTAGGACACCGTGAGTCCGCCCGCGTGGCTCCCGGTGAACGACACCGTCCGCACCAGGCTGTGGCTCTGCTCCCGCCACGGCCCCCGCACCGAGCGCGTCGGCGGGAAGTGCGAGGCCCGCCAGAACGCCTCCGTGCGGCCCGCCGGACCCACGGCGTCCTTGTCGGCGTCGGCGATCTCGGCCAGCGGGTCCTCCAGGCCGAGCGCCGTCGCGATCAGCCCGTCCACCGACAGCAGGTGCGCGATGACCCCGGCGACGGTCGTACGACGGCTCGTCGGCGCGTCCTCCTCGAACCAGCGCAGCCGCACCGGCGCGTGCCACTCCGCGTCCCCGAAGTCCTGGAGCAGCGCGTCCAGTCGCGCGGTCTCGGCGTCGTAGGGCGCCGCCCAGCCGGGCACCGGGATGCGCGGCGGCCGACGGCTCAGGCAGGCGGCCAGGACCCGGGTGCGCAGCGCCGGGTTCAGGTCCAGGCTCTCCGGCTGGTGCAGCAGGCCCACCGCCTCGCGCAGCCGGCGGGCCTCGTCGGCGCAGGAGCCGCAGCCGCCCAGGTGCTCCTCGACGGCCGCCGTCTCCGCCGCCGAGCAGGCGGCCAGCGCCCAGGCGCCGAGCAGCGACTTCAGGACGTCGTGCGAGAGGTCGAGCGGCACGGGTGCGAGGTCTCCCGGATCGGCGAGGTCGGGCAGCGGGAGCCCGCTGTCCTCCACGGAGGCGCGGGGCGTGGGTATCCGCGGCGCCGGGGCGGGTTCGGGCCCACCGGCACCGGACGGCACATCCCCCGGGCCGCCGGGACCGCCGTCCCCGGACCCCCGCCCGCCCGACCCGGCCTGCTGCCAAGGCCGTTCCCCGTACGCGTCGCCGTCGTGCGCCCCGAAGCCGCCCGCCCCCTTCACACCGCACCCCGGTATCCCGGCGGTGTGCCGGTGTCGTGGGCGGTGGACAGGAGCTGGAGGCCGAGGCGGAGCCGGCGGCGGGCCTCGTCCTCGGTGACCCCGAGGTCGGCCGCGGTCTGGCGGTAGTCGCGGCGCTGGAAGTAGGCCAGGTCCAGGGCGGCGCGCAGCGGGGCCGGCATGGAGTGGACGATGTAGTCGGCGCGGGCGGCGACCGAGGCGCGGTGGACCTTGTTCTCCAGGCTCTCCAGTTCCTCGCGCCGCGGCTGCTCCAGCTCCTCCCGGTCCCGCAGCCGCTGCACGGCGACGCGGTGGGTCACGGCGGCGATCCAGGAGCGCAGGGGACCCTGCTTGGGGTCGTAGGTCTCGGGGTGTTCCCAGACGTGCGCGAAGACCTCGCGGGTGACGGCGTCGGCGTCCTGCTCGTCGGCGACGACGCGGTGGGCGAGGCTGTGCACGAGGGAGGCGAAGCGGTCGTACAGCTCGCCGAGGGCGGCCGCCTCACCGCGCGCGAGCCGCTGCTGCATCTTGCGGTCCCAGCGGGGCGGTGCGTCCTTCCTGGCCATGCGGTCCCCTCCCCTCGCCCTGTCCGGCCCGTCCAGCCTGTCGGTCCTGCCCTGTCGAATGTAGTCGGCACGTCTGACGGTGCACGCCCCTTTGTGTCAATGTGCGCCCCCTGGGGGGCCGCAGGTGATAGTGCCCCCTTCACACATTCTCCACACAAGGCGTGTACCCGTCTGATCGAACAGGATCGATAGTGACCGAAACAAGCCCCTAGTCGATCGGCTGTCGTTTGTCGCGTCACGTTTCAGGGAACGGCCGCTGGGCAGCCGCGCGACAAGAAACGTAGGAACTGCTTCCGTTTCCGGGCGGTTCCGGGAGATCCGGCGAGCGGAGGGCAGGGCCGTGGCATTCAACGTGACCGGCGTCGAACAGGGCGAGTGGGCCGTCCTCCAGGTGTCCGGGGAACTGGACCTGATGACCTCGCCGGTGCTGCGCCAGCGGGTGCACGACATCGTCGCCGAAGGACACCACAGCCTCGTCGTGGACCTCTCCGACGTGTTCTTCTGCGACTCCAGCGGGGTCGGCGTCCTCGTCGCCGCCCGACGGCTGATCCGCTCCTGCCAGGGCCGGCTGCGGCTGATCCTGCCGGACCGGGGCGCCGAGGACGGCTCGCACGTCAACCGCGTGCTCGGCGCGCTCGGCGTGCGCCGCCTCTTCGACGTCCGTCCCGACCTCGACGCCGCGACCACCGACGAGGCCGGGCCGCTGTCCGCCTGAGCGCCCGTCACGGCACCGCGAAACGGCCACACTGGTGTCGCAGAATTCCCCCGGTCTTGGCACAACCGCCGGTTTCCCGCCGTCTGCCGGCCGCCCGCGTCGTACGCTCCCTGCCAGGTCACCCCCCACCCGCGGGCAGGACCACCCGTACGACCCCCATGTAAGGCGGCCCGAACAGACATGGTCAGCACCGAGTACGAGCGCAGGATCGCCGCCCGGTTCGCCACCTTCGACCAGGACGGCAACGGCTACATCGACCGGGAGGACTTCAACGCGGCGGCCAAGGCGCTGCTCACGGAGTTCGCCGTGCCCGCCCGCTCCGACAAGGGGCAGGCGCTGTACGCCGGCGCGGAGGCGTTCTGGCAGGGCATGGCCGGCATCGCCGACCGGGACGGCGACCAGCGCATCACCCGCGAGGAGTTCGTCACCGGCGCGGTCAAGCGGCTGCGCGACAACCCCGACCGCTTCGCCGAGATCGCCCGCCCCTTCCTGCACGCGGCCCTGGCGGTGGCCGACACGGACGCCGACGGCCGGATCGGCACCGCCGACACCGCCCGGGTGCTGCGCGTGTTCCGCGTCCCGGCGGAGGCCGCCCGCGAGGCCGCCGCCGCGCTCGACACCGACGGGGACGGCAGGATCGGCGAGGCGGAGATCGTGCCGGCGTTCGCGCGCTACTTCACGGTGCCCGAACAGCCGTAGCCCACCGGGCCGCCTCACCCGAACCGCTCCCGCAGCTTGTACTTCAGCACCTTCCGCAGGGTGTCGTTGCGCGGAACATCATCAGCGTCGACGACCACGTCATCGAGCCCGCCCACCTCTTCGAGACCTGGCTGCCGGCCAGGTACCGGGACCGGGGACCGAAGCCGCTGACCGCCGGGATCGGGGAACTCGCCTACGTCGGCGGGAAGTACCAGATCACCGTGGCCCCGGCGGGACAGCCGAGGGACTGGTGGATCTACGAGGACCTGAAGTTCCCGTACAAGCGGAACATCGCCGCCGTCGGCTTCGACCGGGACGAGATGACCCTGGAGGGCATCACCCGGGAGCAGATGCGGCGCGGCTGCACCGGGTGCCCGCCTGCGGACCCCCGGATCCCGTCGCCGTGCTGCTGACCGCCGCCGAGCAGCTGGGCGCCGCTGGACGGGTGTGCGAACCGGCCGTGCAACACGCCCGGACCCGAGAGCAGTTCGGGCGGCCGATCGGCGCCTTCCAGGCCGTCCAGCACCTGTGCGCGGACCTGCTGGTGCGGGCCGAGACCGCACGCGCCGCGGTCTGCGCCGCCGCCGTCACCGCCGACCCCGCCGACATCGCCGCCGCCCGGCTGCTCGCCGACGAGGCCGCCGTACGGGGGGCCCGCGACTGCCTCCAGGTGCACGGCGGCATGGGTTTCACCTGGGAGGCCGACGTGCACCTGCACCTGAAGCGGGCCTCGGTCCGGGCCCGGCGCGCCGGGGGAGGCGCCGAGAGCGAGGAACTGCTCGCCGCCGCGTTGGCGGGCTGTGCCGCCGGCGGCGTCCCGATCCGCCGTGACCGGGAAGCCATGGCCCACGCTGTCGCGGATCGTGGCCTCTCGGCATCACGGAGCGTCGATACCGGGTTGTGTCCTTCGGGGGACTCGTCACGGCCCGGAGTCGGGTGTCCGCTCGGGTACCTTGTGTGAGATGCGAGTGGCTGCGCGTACGAGCCGTGCCGGCGGTGCCCCTGGGGCGGTGCCGGGCCGCGCGGTGCGCGCCGCAGCTCGCGGGGCGGTCAGGCCCGTCGTCCCCGTCTGTTCGACTCCCCGGCACGAGCGTCGCACAGTATGCCCCAGGCGTACTCCTTCGCGCGGGAATATGCCCGAAGCGCTTGTTGGGGTGACTGTACGTCAACCATGCTGTCTCGCAAGGGAGTCACGGTCCGTGACCCTTGCTCTGGCCGTTGTTCTGGCCATGCAGAAAATGGCTAGGATCGTGGCCCTCGTGATCGCCGCCGCGGCTGAGACCGCGGAGCGCGGTTGGCGTGGGGTCATGGGTCCGCCGGTTCGGATGGTGTGAGCGGTGCAGGTGCTTCAAGTGCAGCTGGAGATCCGGCCCGACCCCGCGGAGGTGGGACGGGCCAGGAGGTGGGCCCGCTCGCGGCTCGCCGGATCGGGGATAACGGCCGACGAGCCGCTGGCCGAGACCCTGATCCTGCTCGTCTCCGAGCTGGTGACGAATGCCGTGGTGCACACCGGCCGGCCGGCCGTGCTGCGGCTCTGTCTGCCGGGTCCGGCGGCCGAGGAGTGCGCGTCGGCCACGGTGCGGGTCGAGGTCGCCGACCGCAGCTCGCGCGCTCCCGTGCCCCGCTGCGCCGACGACGACGCCACCGGCGGCCGGGGCCTGGCCCTCGTGGACTGTCTCGCCGATCGCTGGGGCTGGAGCCCCGAGGACGCCGGCAAGAGCATCTGGTGCGAACTGGACCGCTGTTCACAGCCCCGGCAGAGCGCGGCGGTGGCGTACGGGGGCGGACTGTCCGCGTACGAGGATCTCGCCTTCGAAGCGGTGTAGCGGCCCGGAGCGGTGGTGCGCCGGGGGTGCACCCGTGCGCGGGTGCTGTGAGCGGGGCTGCCGCAACACGTCCCCGTACCGGCGTTGACGTTCCCAGGGCGCCTGATCAGGCTGGGGTGCGTCGATCCGCCGCGAGGGGACGGCGAGGGCCCGGACTGACGGCGGTCCTCGCCGAGTGCGGATCGCGTCGGACGGCGGCGCGTGCGCATGACGTGGGGGGAGGCACGCGCCGCCGACCGCGCTCGCGGCGCGCGCGACAGCCGTGTCGCCGTACGGCAGCCGTGTCGCCGTCGTTCACAGGATCGCCACCGGGGCCACCGGTGTCCCCGTCGCGCCCACGAACGGCTCGGGCATCGCCGACAGCAGGAACGTGTACCGGCCCGCTTCTCCACAGGCTGTGGACAACTCTTCGAGATTCCAGTTCTGGCCCTGGAGCATCCCCGTCTCCACCAGGTGCAGCGCGTGCACGGGCAGCCACAGATCCTCGATCTCGGGCGGGAAGACCTCGAACGTGAGCGTGTCGTTCGCGACGGCCGCCACATCGCGCGCGTGGAACCACTCCGGGCAGCGCACCGAGAGCCCCGGCGACGGATGGCCGTACCCGTGCCGGTCCGGTCCCCGGCCGGATACACCCGCACCTGCCCGGTCCGTACGAGCACGATCCCAACAGGTCGTCTGGGCCGAGGAGTACGCCCGGTCGGCCGCGCCCCCGCGCTCCGGGCACATCGGGGAGAACCTCCTCGCGCCCACCCTCCTCGCCCACGGTGACGAGCGGCAGAAGAACCGCTTCCTGCCGCCGGTCGCCGCCGGTGAGGAACTGTGGTGCCAGGGATACAGCGAACCCGGCGCCGGCTGCGACCTCGCTGAGCCTCCGTCAGGCGCCGGTGGCCGAAGTTGTCCACAGGCTCGGGAAAAGGGGGCGGCGGTTGTCAGTGGCGGCCCCTACCGTCGAGGCATGAGCTACCGCGATGTCGTCTCCCGGCGGGTCCTGACCTGGGCCCTGGTGGCCGTCGGCGCCCGCATGCCGGTGGCCATGGCCCCGCTGTCCCTGGTCTTCCTGGTCCGCGAGCGCCCCGGCGGCTACTCCCTGGGCGCGGCCCTCGCCGCCGCGTACGTCATCGGCGAGATCGTCGGCGCCCCCGTGCTCGGCACCCGCCTGGACCCCCGGCGGGCCCGCCCGCACCTGGCCGCAGGTCTCGTCGCGGGTGCCGTCGGATTCGCGGGCCTCGGCGCGTTCCCCGGCGCGCCCGCCGCGGTCCTCACCGCCTTCGCCTTCCTCGCCGGGGCCGGGCCCGCCGCGGCGCCCGGCGGGCTGCGCGCGCTGCTCACCTCCCTGGTCCCGGGGCGCGCGGCGGCCCAGGCGCTGTCCGCCGAGTCGGTGCTCACGTTCGGCGTCTGGGCCGTCGCCCCGGCCACCGTCACGGGTCTCGCCCTCGGCGCCGACCCGCGCCTGCCGCCGCTGCTCGCCGCCGCCCTGATGGCGTCGTCCGCCGTGGGCCTGCGGTTCCTGCCGGCCGGCTGGGCGGCCGACGAGCCCGACCGTCCGGCGGAGCGGGGCGGCCGGCACGGCGAGGACGCGTCCGCGCCGCGCCTGCTGGCCCGGGCCTGGCCGGTGTACGTCACGGGCGCGGCGAGCCTGTCCCTGCTGGCCCTGGCCGAACTCGTCCTGCCCGCCCTGCTCGAACAGCGCGGCTTGGGCGTGGGCTGGGCGGGCCCGCTGCTCACGGTGATGGCGGTGGCCTCCGCCGTCGGCGCCTTCCTGTACGGCTTGCGGTCCTGGCCGGGGCTGCTCCGCACCCGCAGCGCGGTCCTGATGACCGGGATGTCGGCCGCGGTGGCCCTGGTCGCCCTGCTGCCCGGCACGCCGGGCATCGCGGCGGCGCTGGCCGTCGCCGGGCTGCTCCAGTCCGGCGCGATGCTCACCCGGAACCTGTCCCTGCGTGAGGTGCTCCCGCCGGACGTCCTGGCCGCCGGCTACTCGGTCATGTACGCCGCCGTGGGCGCCGGCTACGCGGCGACCGGTTCGCTCGCGGGCGCCCTGCTGCCGCGCACCGCGCCCTCCACGGCGATCCTGGCCGGGGTGGCCCTCACCCTGCTGCTGACGGCGGTCGGCTGGTGGGGCGAGAGACGGGCCGGCCGGTCAGCGCCGGCTGCCGACGCCGCCCTGCCGCTCGGCGGTGCCGTCGGCGCGGAAGGCGCGCCGGTAGGCGGTGGGCGTGACCCCGAGGGCGGCCTGTAGGTGCTGGCGCATCGACTGGGCCGTGTTGAAGCCCGAGTCCCGGGCCACCTGGTCCATCGACAGATCCGTGGACTCCAGCAGGTGCCGGGCGCGCTCCACGCGCTGCTGGGTGAGCCACTGGCCGGGGCTGATGCCGACCTCCTCGCGGAAGCGGCGCGTGAAGGTGCGCACCGACATGGCCTCCTGCTCGGCCAGGTCCCGCAGCTGGATCGGCTCGTGCAGCCGGCCCAGCGCCCAGGCGCGGGCGGCGGTCGTCGTGGCGACCTGGGGGTCGGGGACCGGCCGGTGGATGTACTGGGCCTGGCCGCCGTCGCGGTGGGGCGGTACGACGGTGCGGCGGGCCACGTCGTTGGCGACGGCCGTGCCGAAGTCGCGGCGGACCATGTGCAGGCACAGGTCGATCCCGGCGGCGACCCCGGCCGAGGTCAGCACGTCCCCGTCGTCGATGAACAGCACGTCCGCGTCCACCTTGACCTTCGGGAACATCCGCTGGAAGCGCTCGGCGTCGGCCCAGTGCGTGGTGGCCGGGCGTCCGTCGAGGTAGCCGGCGGCGGCGAGGACGTAGGCGCCGGTGCAGATGGAGGCCAGCCGGGTGCCGGGGCGGATGCGGGCGAGGGCGGCGGCCAGTTCGTCGGTGAGCCGGCCCTCGTCGTAGAGCGGGCCGAGTTCGTAGGACGCCGGGACGATCACCGTGTCGGCTGTCGCCAGCGTCTCCGGGCCGTGTGCGATCTGCACGGCGAAGTCGGCGTCCGTTTCGACCGTGCCGGGCGCCCGGGCCGAACAGGTCACGACCTCGTACAGGTGCCGGCCCTGGGCGTCCCGGGGACGGCCGAAGATCCGGTGCGGGATGCCCAGCTCGAACGGCAGCAGGCCGTCCAGGGCGAGGACGGCGACCCGGTGCGGCCGGAATTCCCCTGCGGCTGTGCTCGTCATGGCCCGATCATAGCGAAGGGTGTCCAGCGGGCCACTCGATGCACGAGCATGCGAGCGGAAGGGTGGAGGGGTGACTCAGACAACTCCAGCCGTCGCTCCCGTCCAGGTCCCGCCCGTCCGGCGCGGCCGCGTGCACCGCGCCTGGTTCGTCGCCGCCGTCACGTTCGTCACGATCACCGGCGCGGCGGCCTTCCGATCCCTGCCCGGCCTGCTCATCGACCCGCTGCACCAGGAGTTCGGCTGGTCGCGCGGCACGATCGGCGCCGCCGTCTCCGTCAACCTCGCGCTCTACGGCCTCACCGCGCCCTTCGCCGCCGCGCTGATGGACCGCTTCGGCATCCGCCGGGTCGTCGCCGCCGCACTCACCGTGATAGCGCTCGGCTCCGGGCTGACCGTGTGGATGACGGCGGCCTGGCAGCTGCTGCTGTGCTGGGGCCTGCTGGTGGGGCTCGGCACCGGCTCCATGGCGCTGGCCTTCGCGGCGACGGTGACCAACCGCTGGTTCACCGAGCGGCGCGGTCTGGTCACCGGCATCCTCACCGCCGCCTCCGCCTCCGGTCAGCTGGTCTTCCTGCCGCTGCTGTCCTGGATCGTCGAGCGCCACGACTGGCGGCCCGCCGCGGTCACGGTCGCCCTGGCCGCGTCCGCCGTCGTCCCCTTCGTCTGGCTCCTGCTGCGCGACCACCCGGCCGACGCCGGCGTGGCGCCGTACGGGGCGCGGGAGTTCGTGCCCAAGCCGCCGCCCGTCACCGGCGCCGCCCGCCGCACGCTCGGCGTCCTCGCCTCCTCCGTCCGCACCGGTACGTTCTGGCTGCTCGCCGGCACCTTCGCGATCTGCGGCGCCTCCACCAACGGGCTGATACAGACGCACTTCGTGCCCGCCGAGCACGACCACGGCATGCCCGTGACGACGGCGGCCTCGCTGCTCGCGGTGATCGGCGTGTTCGACGTCGTCGGCACGATCGCCTCCGGCTGGTTCACCGACCGCTTCGAACCGCGCCGCCTGCTCGCCGTCTACTACGCCGTGCGCGGCCTGTCCCTGCTGTTCCTGCCGATGCTGCTGGGCCCCGCCGTCCACCCGCCGATGCTCTTCTTCATCGTCTTCTACGGCCTCGACTGGGTCGCCACCGTCCCGCCCACCCTGGCGCTGTGCCGCGAGCAGTTCGGCGAGGACAGCGCCATCGTCTTCGGCTGGGTGCTGGCCGCCCACCAGGTCGGCGCGGCGGCAGTCGCCTACCTCGGCGGAGTCGCCCGGGACGTCTTCGGCTCCTACGACGTCGTCTGGTACGCCTCCGGCACCCTGTGCGCGGCGGCGGCCCTGATGGCGCTGGTCATCCGGCGCACCGCACCGGCCGCCCGCGCGCTCGCCGTGTCCTGACCGCTCAGCCGTCGCCGAGCCGCGTGAACCGCCCCCGGTGGAAGAGCAGCGGCTCCGCCGTGGCGTCCGCCGGGTGGGGTGCACCGGGTGCACGCGCGCCCCGACCCGCCCGGCCCAGTCCAGCAGCTGCCGGGTGATCCCGGTGTTCGGCCGCCCCTCGGCGTTCGACGCGCCGACCACGGCGACCGACTCGGGCCGGAAGAACCGGGTCAGGTCCGGTACGTCGGCGTGCAGCGGGCGTCCGCCGGCATCGAGGTCCGCCCCCCCGGTCGTGGACGGCGGGTCCGGGCCGCTGGTCGCCGCAGGCGATGACCCGGGCCCGGCGGGAGTCGGTGGTGAGGGTGCCGTGGGTCGATCCAAGCATCGTTCCGCCCGCCTCCTGTGAGACAGCCACCAGTACCTGACGTTCTGTCAGGCTACTGAACTGAACTGACGGACCGTCAGGAACGGGGGGCGGTGCGCGGCAAAAGTTACCGCGTGACTACGCCGGCCTCCTCGCGACCGCCTTGGCGATCCGCCCCGCGTCGATCGCCAGCTCGCGGAGCATCCCGCTGATGGGGTTGGTGAACCCGGTGAAGTACAGGCCGGGCGCCTGCGCGGGCGTACGGCCGCCGTGCACCACCGGTCTGCCGCGCCCGTCCAGCACCCCGAGATGCCCGACCAGCCCCTCCAGCGCCCGCACGTACCCGGTCGCCGCGATCACCGCGTCGGGCGAGATCCGGCTGCCGTCGGCGAGGACCACCTTGCCGTCCTCGAACGCCTCCACGGCCGCCACGATCTCGACGTCGCCCCTGCGCACGGCGTCGATCAGGCCGACGTCCTGCACCGGGATCGCGCCCTGCCTCACCCTGCTGTACAGGCCCGTGTCCGGACGCGGCAGTCCGTGCGCGGTCAGGTCCGGGGTGCTGAGCCGCCCCACCGGCCCGGCGAGCCGGTCCACGAGCCACACCGGCAGCCGCCGGACCAGCACGCCCGTGTACTGGGAGGCCCAGCCGAGCGTCGAGCGGCGCAGGATGTGCGGCGCCGTGCGCACCGCCAGCCGTACCCGCGCGGCCCCGCCCTCCACCAGGTCCACGGCGATCTCCGCGCCCGTGTTGCCGATGCCGACGACGAGCACGTCACGGCCCCGGTACGGCCCCGCGTCGCGGTACTCGCCCGCGTGCAGGAACGCACCGCCGTACGACTCCCGGCCCGGCCAGTCGGGGATGCGCGGGGTGTGGTTGAAGCCGGTGGCGACGATCACGGCGCTGCCGGTCAGCTCCCGGCCGCCGGAGGCGTGCAGCAGCCACCCGGTGCCGTCCGCGCTCCGCTCCACGCGGTGGACCTCGACCCCGGTGACGATCTCCAGCTCGTGGTGCTCGGCGTACTTCTCCAAGTAGCGGACCACGTCGTCCCGGGAGACCCAGCGGCCGAACTTCCGGGGGATGGGGAGGCCGGGCAGCGAGGACAGCCGCCGGGTGGTGTGCAGGTGCAGCCGGTCGTAGTGCCGGCGCCAGGAGGCGCCCACCCGGTCGGACTTCTCCAGCACCACGGCCCGTATGCCCCGCGCCCGCAGCGCGTACGCGGCGGCGAGGCCCCCGGGACCGCCGCCGATCACATAGACCGGGCGGTCGGCGGGGGTCGGCGACGGGGGGACGGGTGAGGGACGGGAGACTGCCATGAGCGGGAGCGTAATCACACACCCGGTTGATGGGTCTCGGTCAAGACCGGAATTGGTTGCGGATTGATCACGGGTGTACGGGAAGGGTGTCCGGGCCGTGGAGAACTACCGCTTCCGCGGTACTCGCGTAGGGGCTTCCCGCCTGATCTGACGCACCGTCAGATCCATGGACTCTCTGTGGCTGCACGGCCGGGCGGCGGACGTGGCCGCGAGACACCGGTGGGCCCCGAAGCCGATGGCGTACGTGGTCGCCTACGCCGAACTCACCCTCGGCCTCGGCCTGATGGCCGGCTTCTGATGGACGGCCCCCGCCACGACGTCCCGGAGGCCGACGCCCTCACCCGCCCCTACTCGACCTCCCGCCGTTCACCGGGCACGTCCCCTACCTGGCCGCGGTGGTCCACCTCGCCGAGGGCCCGCGGATGATGACCGAACTGGTGGACTGCCCGGCGGACGGCCCGCGGGCCGGGATGTCGCTGGAGGTGGCGTTCCGGGACGGCATCCCCGTCTTCCGGCCGGGGCCGCCGCCCCCGGCGAGGCCGGCCGGCTGACCCTCACGGCCACAGCAACGCCCTGCTCCAGCCGAACCCGGTGCTGCGGTACTCCAGGCGCACGTGCCGCCGTTCCGCGTCCCCCTGGAAGAACTCCACCGTCTCCGGGTGCAGCCGGTACAGGGTCCAGGTCGGCGACGGCTCCTCGGGGTGGTGCCGGGCCCGCTCCCAGGCCGCGTCCGAGGCCCGTCGCAGCTCCTCCACGCTGGACAGCTCCTCGCTCTGCCGGCCGGTCAGCGCGGCGGCCAGCGCGCCCGTGGACCGCGCGTGCAGATCGGCCTGGCTCTCCTCGGCCGGCGCCGGCGTCACCGGCCCGCGCACCCGCACCTGGCGGCCGAGCACCGGCCAGTAGAAGGCGAGGGCGGCGTACGGGCGGGCGCTCAGCGCGCGGCCCTTGCGGCTCGTGACGTGCGTGGCGAAGGACCAGCCGTCCGCGTCGGCGCCGTGCAGCATCACGATCCGCACGTCCGGCCTGCCCTCCTCGTCCGCGGTCGCCAGCGACATGGTGTGCGGTTCCGGCTGCCCGGCCGCGACGGCCTCCGCGAACCAGTTCGTGAACAGGGCCAGCGGGGTGGGCGGGGCGGTGTCCGGGTCGAAGGGCCGCAGCTCGGTCACCTGGGCGTCCCAGACCCGCAGCGACCGGAGCAGCTCGTGTAGATCGTGCTGTGCCATGGGGCGAGTATCACCCGCGCCGGCGCGCGGCTCCGAGCGGCGCGGGGCCGCGTCCTCACTCCCTTCCCAGCACCACGGTCCCCGAGGAGCAGAACCACCCCCCGGTCCCGGACGCCACACCCAGCCGGGGCAAGCCGCCGTCCCGGGCGCGGACTTGCCGCTCGCCGGCCTCCCCGCGCAACTGCCGCACCGCCTCGGCCAGCAGGAACAGCCCCCGCATGCCCGGATGCCGGGCCGACAGGCCGCCCCCGTCGGTGTTGACCGGCAGCTGGCCGCCCTTCACCAGCAGCCGCCGGACGCACCCCGGCCCGTCCGAAGGCCAGCCGGCCGCTCACCGCCGCCGGGGAGACCGTGAAGTCCGGCCACTCGGACATGCCGGCGTGGGAGACGTGCTCGCCGGTGCCGAGGACCCAGACCGGCGCCGTACGGCAGTCCGGTACGTACTCCTCGGCCGCCAGCAGGACCGCCGCGCCGCCGTCCGAGCGCGGGCAGCGGTGCAGCCTGGTGAACGGGTCGGCGATCAGCGGTCCGGACAGGACGTCGTCGACGGTGACCGGGGTGCGGAACATCGCCTCCGGGTTGAGGGCCGCGTTCGCCCTCGCCTGGACCGCCACCTCGGCAAGCTGCTCGATCGTCGTCCCGTGCTCGATCATGTGCCGGCGGGCCGCCATCGCGTACTTCGCGATGAGCGTGTGGCCGTACGGCACCTCGAACTGGAGCGGGCCCCGGGCGCCGAAGGACAGGGTGCCCGTACGGCGGCCCGCCCTGATGTCCGCGCGGGCCGTCGAGCCGTACGCCAGCAGGACGGCGTTCGCGTGGCCCGCCGCGATCGCGTCCGCCGCGTGCGCCGCCATGACCTCCCACGTCACCTGGGAGCACGAGGCGCACCTGTACTTCGAACGGGCGGCCGGCGGCGAGCTGCTGTTCGGGCCGGCGCACCGGCTGCGGGACCGGGCCGCGGCGGTGGCGGGCCTGTTCACGGGCGGGCAGGTGGCCGTCTGATGGCCCGCACCGCCGGCGTCCGCCTCGTCCGGAGGGTGTCCTCCACCCGGCTGTTCGCCAGGGTCGCCCCGCACGTCATCCCGGCCCTCGACCGGGGCGTGCACCGGCTCACCGGGGGAAGGGCGCTGCTCGGCGCCCAGCTGCTGCCGGGCCTGATCCTCACCTCCACGGGAGCGAGGACGGGACGGCCCCGACGGACCCCGCCGGCCTGCATGCCCGAGGAGGACGGCAGGACCTGGATCCTGACCGGCTCCGACTTCGGCCGCCCCGGCCACCCCGCCTGGACCCACAACTCCCTCGCCCACCCGGAGGCCTCGGTGAGCTGGAAGGGCCGGGACGTCCCGGTCACGGCCCGCCTGCTCACGGGGGCGGCTGTTCCGGCTCACCGGGAACCCGGACTAGAGCGTCGCCAGCCGCTCCACCAGCAGCAGCGCGCCGATGCCCAGCATCGCCGCGCCCGAGGTGCGGGTCACCGCTCGGGCCGCCGCCGGGCGGGCCCTGAGCAGGGTGCGGGCGAGGGCGCCGACGGTGAGGTAGACGGCGGCGCAGCAGGCCATGTGGAGGAGGCCGAGGGCGGCCGTCTGCGCGGGCACGGGGAGGTGGGCGCCCCGGAGGGTGAGGAACTGGGGGAGCACGGAGAGGTAGAGCAGCAGCCCCTTGGGGTTCAGGCCGCTGATCGCCGCGCCGCGCGGGAACAGACGGCCGTCGGGCGTCGCCGCGGCGTCCGCGTCCGGGACCGCCGGGCGGCGCAGGACGCCCCAGCCCAGCCACAGCAGGTAGCCGGCGCCGGCCACCGTCAGGGCCGTCAGCAGCCCGGGGGAGCCTGCCACCAGCACCGCCAGGCCCGCCGTCGCCAGGACGGTGTGCAGGGCGTAGCCGCAGACCAGGCCCGCCACCGCGCGCGGGACCGGGGCGCCGCGCAGCGCGGTCGCGATGACGTACGCCCAGTCGGCGCCCGGCACGCACACCAGCAGCAGGTCCACGACGAGGAAGGAGAAGAGCAGTCCCGAGTCCATGTCAGGGACATTAGGCGCGAATGGCCCGAAAGTGTTGCCGAAGTTTGCTCATGATCGCGCCTTCTGCGCAAATATCTTCTTCATGGACGACGTGGACCGGAAAATCCTTGCCGAGCTTCAGCAGGACGGGCGGCTGACCGTGACCGAGCTGGCCGCCCGGGTGCGGCTCAGCGTCTCGCCCTGTCACCGGCGGCTGCGCGAACTGGAGCGGTCCGGCGCCATCCAGGGCTACCGCGCGATGGTGGACCCGGCCTCGCTCGGCCTGAACTTCGAGGCGCTGGTCTTCGTGTCCATGCGCCAGGAGGACCGGGACACGGTCGCCGAGTTCGAGCGGGCGGTCAGCGAACTGGATCATGTGCTGGACGCCCAGCGGCTGTTCGGCGAGCCGGACTACCTGCTCCGGGTGGCCACCGCCGACCTGGCCGCCTTCCAGCGGCTCTACGACGAGCGGCTGGCGACGCTGCCGGGGGTGCAGCGGCTCACGTCGACGCTCGTGATGAAACACGTGGTCCGGGACCGGCCGTTGCCGGCGTAGACGGAAGGCGGTGGCTCACCGTGTGAACCACCGCCTGCCAGACAGGACTTGCACCCTCGCCAGGGGTGCGCGCTTACTTGGAGGGCTTCCTGCCGGTCACACCCAGGTGCACCAACAGCGCCAGGTTCGGCTTCAGTTCGGCCTGCTTCACGCCCCAGGAGGAGAAACCCTTCTGGTGGCCCGCCACCGCCGCGAGCATGGCGACCAGCGAGCCGGCCACCGCCGCCGGGTTCACGTCCTTGTCGACCCGGCCCTTGGACTGCAGTTCCGCGATGGCGTCCGCCAGGGAGTTGTTGACCGAGTTCAGGATCTTCATGCGGATCTTGTAGAACCGTTTGTCCCCCTCGGCCGCGCCGAGGTCGACCACCCGCAGGATCGCGTCGTGCTTGCGCCAGAACTCCAGGAACCCGTCCACGAGTTCCTGCGCGGTCTGCCAGCCCGACTTGCCGGCCCAGGTGCGCCCTTCGAGGAGTTCGGTCAGTCCCGCGCCCTCGGCCGCCATCTGCTCGGCGATCTCCAGGACGGCGCCCTCGACGTCCGGGAAGTACTGGTAGAAGGTCGCGGGCGACGTGCCCGCCTTCCGGGCGACATCGATGACCTTGACGTCCCGGTACGGGGAGGAGCTGAGCATCTCGCTGAGGCAGTCGAGCAGCTTCTGCCGGGTCGCCTGCCCACGCCGGCCGGCCACGCGGCCGTCGACGGTACGCACTTGTCCTGTCATGCCGTCAGCTTACCGAGGGGTGATCGGAGCGCGATTCGGCCGACTGCAAATGGGGTGCACGGGGGTAACGGGGGTGGTGTGCCTGGTCTGCGCGGTGCGCGCGGCCCGGTTACTTTTGACGACATGGCCGAAAACAGGGCATCCGCGAACGAAGAGACATACGGGGAGGGCGTTCCCTGCTGGGTGGACGCCCAGCTGCCCGACGTCGAGGCGGGCAAGCGGTTCTACGGTGAGCTTTTCGGGTGGACCTTCGAGGAGGCGTACGGCTCCTCCGTCTGGGCCCGGCTGGACGGCGATCCCGTCGCCTCGCTGGCCCCCAAGACGGACGGCCGGATGCCCACCGTCTGGACCGTCTCCTTCGCGACCTCGGACGCCGAGGCCCTCGGCCGGCGGATCACGGCGGCCGGCGGGCAGGTGGTCATGGCCCCGTTCCCGGTGGGCGACCTGGGTGTCGCCGCCCTGGCCGCCGACCCCGAGGGCGCGGTCTTCGGCCTGTGGCAGCCCGGCACCCACCGGGGCTTCGGGCGGCGCCGCGAGCCGAACACCTTCGTCTGGGCCGAGCTGTACACCCGGGACACCGCCACGGCCAACGCCTTCTACGGCGGCCTCTTCCACGACGCCCTGTTCGGCACCGACGCCGAGCCCGACTTCGGCCGCGCGGAGGTCACCGACGTCTTCCCGGCCGAGATGCCCCCGCACTTCCTCGTCCACTTCCGGGTCGCCGACCTGGCGGGCGCCCTCGGGGCCGTGCACCGGCTCGGCGGGCGGGTCCAGGCGCCCCCGTTCGGGACGTCGTACGGAGTGGTGGCCGTCGTCACCGACAATCAGGGGGCGTCGTTCGCACTGCTCCAGCGCTGATGCATCCACTTTGGGATGTTTCGGTGGGAGACACCCCGATTGTCGCCGGGTTCGCAACCAGCCGCCCGGCCAGGAAGAATCGGGGTGCGTGCCGCCATGGCGGTGCGGTGGTGAGACGCTGCACTCCGGTCGCGTACCTATGGAGAGTGGCGCGGCTCGTACGGGGAGGTGGCAGGCAGTGGTGGATCAGCTGACGCAGCACGATCCGCGGCGGATCGGGCCGTTCGAGGTGCTGGGCCGGCTGGGGGCCGGCGGCATGGGGCTGGTCTATCTCGCGCGCTCGGCGTCCGGCCGACGCGTGGCGATCAAGACGGTGCGCACCGAGCTGGCCGAGGACCAGCTCTTCCGCGTCCGCTTCACCCGTGAGGTGGAGGCGGCCCGCGCGGTCTCCGGTTTCTACACCGCGGCCGTGGTCGACGCCGACCCCCGCGCCGCCGTGCCCTGGCTGGCCACCGCCTACGTCCCCGCCCCCTCGCTGGAGGAGATAGTCAACGAGTGCGGGCCGCTCCCGGCCCAGGCCGTCCGCTGGCTCGCGGCCGGTGTGGCGGAGGCCCTCCAGTCCATCCACGGCGCCGGGCTGGTCCACCGCGACCTCAAGCCCTCCAACGTGCTCGTGGTCGAGGACGGCCCCCGGGTGATCGACTTCGGTATCGCCTCCGGGGTCTCGAACACCCGGCTGACGATGACGAACGTCGCCGTCGGCACCCCCGCCTACATGTCCCCGGAGCAGGCCAAGGACTCCCGCAGCGTCACCGGCGCCAGCGACGTGTTCTCCCTCGGCTCCACCCTCGTCTTCGCGGCCACCGGCCACCCGCCCTTCCACGGCGCCAACCCGGTCGAGACCGTCTTCATGCTGCTGCGCGAGGGCCCGGACCTCACCGGGCTGCCCGACGAGCTGCGCCCGCTGATCGAGGCCTGCATGCAGATGGAGGCCACCGCCCGGCCCACCCCGGCCGACCTCCAGGCCCAGCTCGCCCCGCACCTCTTCGGCTCCGGCTCCGACGACAGCGGCACCGCCTCCGCCTGGCTGCCGGAGAAGGCCGTCGCCCTCATCGAGGCCCGCCGCGGCGGACGCCCCGCCGCCAAGCCCGCCCCGGCCCCGACCGGCGGCC
>NZ_JBEXKG010000015.1:68173-86121 GCF_040609555.1 Streptomyces sp. NPDC004658 | reverse complement strand
GCCAGGAGCCGCCGGGGCCGCCGCAGCAGGCTGCGCAGGGCGGGCACTCGAAGATCCATGCGTCAACGGTACGGGGCACCGCTGACAAGCGCTGCCGACCTGGGGCTGAGCAGGTGCCCCTTCTCCGGGAGTACGGGGGTGCCGTGCCGTACCGCGGTCGTGGTACGGCAGGCGGCCCGGTCGCTTCCGTACCGGGCCGACCGCGGGTCCGCCGTGGTCTCTCGCGCGTTCTCCGTGCCCCTTCGGGGCGCCGGATCAGTCCTGCGCGTCCTCCGGGATCGACACCAGCCAGTGGGTGTCCTTGCGCGGGCGCAGGTACAGGGCCCAGTAGAGGGTCGCCACCGCGGTGATGCCGCCGGTCCACAGGAGGTAGCTGGTCTCCTGCTGGGTCAGGATGTAGGCGAGGACGGCGATGAGCAGGACGGGCACGGCGGGCCACAGCGGCATGCGCCAGGCGGCCGTGTGCTTGTGGGAGCCGCGGCGGGCGAGCAGGGCGGCGACCGCCACGAGCAGGTACATGCCGGTCACCGAGACGCCGGTGACGCCGTACAGGGTGTCGAGGTTGACGAAGCAGAGCACCGCGCCGGGGACGCCGACCGCGAGGGTGGCCACCCAGGGGGAGCCGAAGCGGCCGAGCTTGGAGAAGACGGTGTTGACCGGGCCGGGCCAGGCCTTGTCGCGGGCGGAGGCGAACAGGACGCGGGAGTTCTGGATGACCATGACGATGCCCGCGTTGATGATCGCGAGGGCCACGCAGAGGCTGACGAAGGTGCCGACCGCGGAGTTGGACCAGGCGGTGACCATGGAGCTGATGTCGCCGCCGGTCAGTTCCTTGAGGTCGGAGGCGCCCATGGTGATGGCGGCGACCGGCACCAGGATGACCACGGTGGAGATGGCGAGGGTGGCGAGGACCGTCCGGGCGACGTTGCGGCGCGGGTTCTCCAGTTCCTCCGAGAGGTAGACGGCGGTGGAGAAGCCCTGGGTGACGAAGAGGGCGATGGCGAGGCCGGAGACCACCAGCATGGCCGTCACGGTGTCGGTGTGGCCGTGGGCGCCGGCCACCTGCATCGAGACCAGGCTGCCCACCCCGCGGTGGCCGTGCGAGAAGCCCAGCAGGGCGACGACGCCGGCGGCGATGACCTCCAGGACCAGGAAGATGCCGGTGATCCAGGCGTTGGCGCGCAGGTCCAGCAGGCCGGCGAGGGTGGCCAGCAGCATCACTCCGGCGCCGGTCATGGACGGGTCCAGGTGGACCAGGGGGGCGAGGTAGTCCGCGGTGCCCATGGCGATCACCGGGGGCACGATCATCACGACCAGCAGGGAGAGGACGAAGACCAGCCAGCCCGCGAGGCGCCCGGCCATCGTGGAGACCATCGCGTACTCGCCGCCCGCGCTGGGGATCAGGGTGCCCAGCTCCGAGTAGCAGAACGCCACGGCTATGCAGAGCAGGGAGCCGATGGCGATCGTCAGGGCGGTGGCGGTGCCGAGGGAACCGAACAGGTCGGGGACGACGACGAAGAGCGTGGAGGCGGGCGTGACGCAGGACAGCGTCAGCAGCGTGCCGCCGACGACACCGATGGAACGCTTCAGCCCCGGTGCGGGGGCCGTCGCGGTGTCTACCACGGACTTCTGGAGCGTGTCGGTCATACGGCGGTTCCGATCGACGTGTGCGGCTGGGTGAGGGTCGGGAGCGCTATCGCCTCCGGCGGATCGTCGTACGTTCGTCTCGTCCGCTCCCGGCGCTGCATAGAGAACCCCGACGAAAACCACCACGTCAATGGCCGTTTACCTTCGGAATCCGCACCTGTGGACGACTGTGCGCCGCATCACTTTCCCAGGCTGTGAAGACTTATAAGCGCATCCATCAAGCTCACGGCGATTGTGACCTTGCTTTTGAAGGTCATCTGCTCGCCACTCCTTCGTCACCCGTTTCGTCCACCCTGAACGGGAACCGCAGCCAACGTTTCAAAAAAATGTCAGCAGTCCGGTATCCGGACGGCTAAACCAGTCGCGTCCATGTCAGTGGTGGCCGATAGAGTGCGCCGCGCACGGCAGACACACAGCTCTCGGGGTGGGGACATGAACAAGAGGCACACCGCCGCATGGGTCGGGTTCACGGCGGCAGCGCTGGTGGCGGCCTGCGGCTGCGGCACGGAGACCGCCAAGACGGCCGTCAAGGCGGTCGACAAGGCCGACCAGGCGATGGCGGCACTGACCAGGGCGACGGACCGGACGGAGCGGCTGGGCTCGGCCGAGGTGCGGATGACGACCGACCTCGGCACCGGCGACCCGGTCTCCATGAAGGGCACCTACTCCTGGGGCGGCTCGTACGCCTTCGACGCGGAGATGGACACCAAGGCCGCGAACATGCAGGCCATGAACCACTCCCCCACGACGCACGTCCTGTTCGTCGACGGCGCCTACTACTACGACGTCGACCGCTTCCGCTCCGGCCCGTACCAGGGCAAGGACTGGATCAGGATCGACAGTTCGGCCCTGTTCGGGGAGAAGGGCTCCCAGGCCCTCAGCGGCGACAACGGCAGCCCCTCCGCCTCCATGAAGGGCCTGAGGTACGCCAAGGACGTCCAGAACCTCGGCACGCAGACCGTGAACGGACGGCACACCACCCACTACCGCGGCGTCATCGACCGCGCACACATGGGCAAGTTCAAGGACGTTCTCGGCGAGGACAGCGCCATGAGCAAGGTGACCGGCGCGAAGTCGATCCTCGTGGACGTGTGGGTCGGCCCCGACGACCTGCCGGTGCGGTTCAAGGAGAAGATCGGCGTCATGACCGTCAGCATGGACTTCGACAAGTTCGGCAGGACGGCCACCGTGAAGGCGCCGCCCGCCGGGCGCGTCGCCGACCTCACCGACGTGGTCAAGGCGCGGCAGAACCAGCAGGGCTGACGGCAGCGGTGCCCCGCCCTCTCGCGCGGAGGGCGGGGCACCGTGGCGTCCGGGCTCAGTGGTTGCGCGGGAAGCCCAGGTCCACGCCCGCCGGGGCGTCGGCCGGGTCGGGCCAGCGCGTGGTGACGACCTTGCCGCGGGTGTAGAAGTGCGTGCCGTCGTTGCCGTAGATGTGGTGGTCGCCGAAGAGCGAGTCCTTCCAGCCGCCGAAGGAGTGGTAGCCCACGGGCACCGGGATCGGCACGTTCACTCCGACCATGCCGGCCTCGATCTCCAGCTGGAAGCGGCGGGCGGCGCCGCCGTCCCGGGTGAAGATCGCGGTGCCGTTGCCGAACGGCGAGGCGTTGATGAGCGCCACGCCCTCCTCGTACGTCCCGGCGCGCAGCACGCACAGCACCGGGCCGAAGATCTCGTCCTGGTAGGCCCTGGCGCTGGTCGGCACCTTGTCCAGCAGCGAGATGCCGATCCAGTGGCCGTCCTCGAAGCCCTCGACGGTGTAGCCGGTGCCGTCGAGCACGACCTCGGCGCCCTCGGCGGCGGCGCCCTTCACGTACGAGGCCACCTTGTCGCGGTGCGCCTTCGTGATCAGCGGGCCCATCTCGGACGCCGGGTCGTTGCCCGGACCGATCTTGATCTTCTCGGCGCGCTCGCGGATCTTCTCCACCAGCGTGTCGCCGATGGCGCCCACCGCCACGACCGCCGAGATGGCCATGCAGCGCTCGCCCGCGGAGCCGTAGGCCGCGCTGACGGCCGCGTCCGCCGCCGCGTCCAGGTCGGCGTCGGGCAGGACCAGCATGTGGTTCTTCGCCCCGCCCAGGGCCTGCACGCGCTTGCCGTTGGCGGAGGCGGTGGTGTGGATGTAGCGGGCGATCGGGGTCGAGCCGACGAAGGAGACGGCCTTCACGTCCGGGTGCTCCAGGAGGCGGTCGACGGCCACCTTGTCGCCGTGCACGACGTTGAAGACACCGTCGGGCAGGCCGGCCTCGGCCAGCAGCTCCGCGAGACGGACCGACGCCGACGGGTCCTTCTCGCTCGGCTTCAGCACGAAGGTGTTGCCGCACGCGATGGCGATCGGGAACATCCACATCGGGACCATCGCCGGGAAGTTGAACGGAGTGATGCCGGCGACGACACCGAGCGGCTGGCGGATCGCGGCCACGTCCACCCGGTTCGCGACCTGCGTGGACAGCTCGCCCTTCAGCTGGACGTTGATGCCGCAGGCCAGGTCGACGATCTCCAGGCCGCGCGCCACCTCGCCCAGCGCGTCCGAGTGCACCTTGCCGTGCTCGGCGGTGATCAGCTCCGCGATCTCGTCGCGGTGCGCGTCGAGCAGCGCCCGGAACTTGAAGAGGATGGACGTGCGCTGGGCCAGCGAGGACTGGCCCCACGTCGTGAAGGCGTCCTTGGCCGCCGCCACGGCCGCGTCCACCTCCTCGACCGACGCGAACGCGACCTTCGTGGTGACCGCGCCGGTCGCCGGGTCGGTGACCGGCCCGTACGCGCCCGACGCGCCTTCGACGGTCTTCCCGCCGATCCAGTGGTTGACGATCTTCGTCATGTCCGGAGACTCCTTCTCACAGATGGCGGCGTCGGGTCGAGACGTGCCGTTCGTACAGCTCACGTGCCTTGACCGCGGACGGTCGGGTCGCGGTCTCGGCCACAGGAACATCCCACCAGGCCTGCGCCGGAGGCGCCCCCGACACAGTGTCGGACGTTTCCGTCTCCACGTAGACACATGTGGGTGTGTCGGCCGCGCGCGCCTCCGCGAGCGCCGCGCGCAGCTCCCGTACGGTCTTCGCGCGCAGCACGCGCATGCCGAGGCTGGCCGCGTTGGCGGCGAGGTCGACGGGGAGCGGAGCGCCGGTGAAGGTGCCGTCCTCGGCGGTGTAGCGGTAGGCCGTGCCGAACCGCTCGCCGCCCACCGACTCCGAGAGGCCGCCGATCGAGGCGTACCCGTGGTTCTGCACGAGCAGGACCTTGATCGCGACGCCCTCCTGCACGGCGGTCACGATCTCCGTCGGCATCATCAGATACGTGCCGTCGCCGACCAGCGCCCACACGTTCCGCTCGGGCGCGGCGAGCTTCACCCCGAGGGCGGCCGGGATCTCGTAGCCCATGCAGGAGTAGCCGTACTCCAGGTGGTACTGGTCGTACGACCGCGCCCGCCACAGCTTGTGCAGGTCGCCCGGGAGCGAGCCGGCCGCGTTGATGATGACGTCGGACTCGTCCACCAGTGCGTCCAGGGCGCCGATGACCTGGGGCTGGGTCGGCCGGGCGTCGATCTCGTCGGCCTCGAAGCAGGCGTCGACGCGCTGCTCCCAGCGTTCCTTGTCCTCGGTGTACTCGCTGACGTAGCCGTCGGAGACGCGGTGGCCGTGCATGACCAGCGCCTCGGTCAGCTCGCCCAGGCCGCTGCGGGCGTCGGCGACCAGCGGCAGGCCGCCCAGTTTGTGCCCGTCGAAGGGCGCGATGTTGAGGTTCAGGAAGCGGACGGCCGGGTTCTCGAAGAGGGTGCCGGAGGCGGTGGTGAAGTCGGTGTACCGGGTGCCGACGCCGATGACCAGGTCCGCGGTGCGGGCCAGCTCGTCGGCGGTCGCGGTGCCGGTGTGGCCGACCCCGCCGACGTCCTGCGGATGGTCGTACCGGAGCGAGCCCTTGCCGGCCTGGGTGGAGGCGACCGGGATGCAGGTCGCCGCCGCGAACTCGGCGAGGGCCTCCTCGGCGCGGCTGTGGTGGACCCCGCCGCCCGCGATGACGAGGGGCCGTGCGGCGGAGCGGATCGCCCGGACGGCCTCCGCCAGCTCGGTCGGGTCCGCGCCCGGCCGCCGTACGGTCCACACGCGCGTGGAGAAGAACTCCTCCGGCCAGTCGAAGGCCTCCGCCTGCACGTCCTGCGGCAGGGCGAGCGTGACCGCGCCGGTCTCCACGGGGTCGGTGAGGACCCGCATGGCCTGCAGGGCGCTCGGGATCAGGGCCTCCGGGCGGGTGACGCGGTCGAAGTACTTCGACACCGGGCGCAGGGTGTCGTTGACCGACACATCGCCCGCGTACGGCAGCTCCAGCTGCTGGAGGACCGGGTCGGCGGGGCGGGTGGCGAAGACGTCGCCGGGCAGGAGCAGCACCGGGAGGTGGTTGATGGTCGCGAGGGCGGCACCGGTGACGAGGTTCGTCGCGCCGGGGCCGATCGACGTCGTGACCGCGTGCGTGGACAGGCGGTTCGACTGGCGGGCGTAGCCGACCGCCGCGTGCACCATGGACTGTTCGTTGCGGCCCTGGTGGTACGGCATGACGTCGGCGTACTCGACCAGTGCCTGGCCGAGGCCGGCGACGTTGCCGTGCCCGAAGATGCCCCAGGTGGCGCCGATCAGCCGCTGCCGCTCGCCGTCCCGCTCGGTGTACTGGGCGGCGAGGAAGCGGACGAGCGCCTGAGCGACGGTCAGCCGGATCGTCATCGGTATCCCCCTGTGCTGTCTACGTGGTCGGGGTGGAAGCAGATCCGCCATTCCCGGGTCTCGCCCGGACCCGCCATGACGTTCAGGTAGTACATGTCATGCCCGGGCTGGGCGATGGACGGGCCGTGCCAGCCGTCGGGGACGAGGACGGCGTCACCGGAGCGGACCTCGGCGAGGACGTCGGCACCGCCCTCCCGCGAGGGGAACACCCGCTGGTAGCCGAGCCCGTTCGGACCGTCGATCTCGAAGTAGTAGATCTCCTCCAGCTCGGACTCCTCGCCCGGCCGGTGCTCGTCGTGCTTGTGCGGCGGGTAGGACGACCAGTTGCCGCCCGGTGTGATCACCTCTACGGCGATCAGCTTGTCGCACTCGAAGGAGTCGGCGGAGGCGAAGTTGCGCACCCGGCGGGCGCAGGTGCCGCTGCCGCGTTCCTCGACGGGGACCTCCGGCGCGGGGCCGTAGCGGGCGGGGAGTCGTCGCTCGCACTTCGCTCCTGCCAGGGCGAAGCGGCCTCCCGCGCCGGAGGCGATCAGGACCTGGGCGTCCCGGGGCACGTACGCGAAGTCGGAGACGTCCGCGAACACGCATTCCCGGCCCAGGAGTTGGAACTCGTTGTGCTCCGTTTGTACGGTACATCCGCCTTCCAGCGGAAGCACGATCCACTCACTGTCCCCGGTGGTGAACGTATGGCTGCCACCGGGCGGCAGCTCGACGACACGCAGGCTGCTGTGTGTCCAGCCGGCCACCTTGGGACCGATGTCGACGGCGTACTGGGGATTCGCGGTGGCGCCCCGGGGCAGATGCAGGTCGGTGCTGGTCATGCGGCCCTCACAGCAGTCCTACGGCGGTGTCCACGGCGGCGGCCACGTCGCCGTCCGCCGGGTACAGCAGCGAGCGGCCGACCACCAGGCCGCGCACAGTGGGGAGTTGGAGCGCGCCGCGCCACTTCTCGTAGGCGGCGACCTGGTCCTCGGGCGAGTCGCCGATGTCCCCGCCGAGCAGCACGGCGGGCAGCGTGGAGGTCTCCATCACCCGGGCCATGTCATCGGGGTTCTCGGTGACCGGCACCTTCAGCCAGGTGTAGGCGGAGGAGCCGCCGAGACCGGAGGCGATGGCGATGGACCGCGTGACCGCCTCGGCGGACAGGTCGTTCGTCACCTTCCCCGCGGGGCTGCGGCGGCTGATGAACGGCTCCACGAACACCGGCAGCCGGCGCTCGGCCATGGCGTCGATGGCGCGGGCGGTGGATTCCAGGGTGGTCAGGGAGCCCGGGTCGTCGTAGTCGACGCGCAGCAGCAGCTTGCCCGCGTCGAAGCCGAGGCGCTCGATGTCCTCCGGGCGGTGGCCGGTGAACCGGTCGTCCAGCTCGAAGCTGGCCCCTTGCAGGCCGCCGCGGTTCATGGAGCCCATCACGACCTTGTGGTCCAGGGCGCCGAGGAGGAGCAGGTCGTCCAGGATGTCGGCGGTGGCGAGGACGCCGTCGACGCCGGGCCGGGACAGCGCGAGGCAGAGGCGTTCGAGCAGGTCGGCGCGGTTGGCCATGGCGAGCTTGCGGTCGCCGACGCCGAGCGCGCCCCGGGCCGGGTGGTCGGCGGCGACGATCATCAGCCGCCCGTTCTCGTTCAGCAGCGGCCGGCGGGCCCGACGGGCGGCGGCCTCGGCGATCGCCTCGGGGTGCCGGGTGCGGATCCGGACGAGTTCGGCCACGTCGACACGGCGGTACGCGGTGCCTGCGGCGCCTTCGCGGGGAGGGGGCGCGGTGTCTTCGGGGCCGTTGCCGGAGCCGCCCTCGGGGTGTGTGCCCGTGACACGGCCGGCCCTCACAGCACCGCTCCGGCGTCGAGCGCGGCGGCCACCTCGTCGGGGGTCGGCATGGCGGAGGAGCACTCCAGGCGGGAGGCGACGATGGCACCGGCCGCGTTGGCGTGCCGCATGATCGTCTCCAGGTCCCAGCCGGCCAGCAGGCCGTGGCAGAGGGAGCCGCCGAAGGCGTCCCCGGCGCCGAGCCCGTTCAGGACGGTGACGGGCAGGGGCGGGACCTCGGCGGACTCACCCTTCTGGTTGACGGCGAGGACTCCCTTGGGTCCCTGCTTGACGACGGCCAGCTCGACACCGGCGTCCAGCAGGGCGCGGGCGGCGGCATGCGGCTCGCGCACTCCGGTCGCGACCTCCACCTCGTCCAGGTTGCCGACGGCGACGGTGGTGTGGCGCAGGGCCTCGGCGTAGAACGGGCGGGCGGCGTCGGGGTCCGACCAGAACATGGGGCGCCAGTCGAGATCGAAGACGGTGATGCCCGCCCTGGCCCGGTGGGCGAGGGCCGCGAGGGTCGCCGTACGGCTCGGCTCCTCGCTCAGGCCGGTGCCGGTGACCCAGAAGATCCGGGCCTCGCGCAGCGCGTCCAGGTCGAGCTCGTGGGCGTCGATCTCCAGGTCGGGTGCCTTGGGCTGCCGGTAGAAGTAGAGCGGGAAGTCGTCCGGCGGGAAGACCTCGCAGAAGGTGACGGGAGTCGGCAGGCCGGGGACGGGGGTGACCCAGCGGTCGTCGACGCCGAAGCCGCGCAGCGCCTCGTGGAGGTAGGTGCCGAACGGGTCGTCACCGGTGCGGGTGATCACGGCGGTGTGCCGGCCGAGGCGGGCCGCGGCGACCGCGACGTTCGTCGCCGACCCGCCCAGGAACTTGCCGAAGGACGTCACCTGGGCGAGCGGGACACCGGTCTGGAGCGGGTAGAGGTCCACTCCGATCCGCCCCATGGTGATCAGGTCGTAGGCCATCGGCTTCCCTTCGTCATGGCTCTCCCCGGCTTTCTAGTCCCGCAGGCCGAGCCATGTCAATGTTTTGTCCGGACATTCGGACCAGTTGCCCGTCCGGGGGCTCGGCAGGGGGCTCGGCAGGGGGCTCGGCAGGGCCCCGCCGGGGTGCCGGGCCGGCGGGCGAGCCGAGTTGCGGGCGCGCCGTGTGTGGCCGCCGTGTCACAAAGACCTCCTTCTCGTCACGCATGTCACGCGTATGCGGGTTCTCGGTCACACCCGGTCGACAGGCAGGCTCCGCCGGTCACTCTCCGTCGTTCACCGGACACAGGCTTGGTGACCAGCGCAGCGCCCGGTCCCCCCGGCGGCCCTTCCCGGTCGCCGCCGCGGTGCGCGCGGGGAGGTGCAACGCATGACCGACCGAAGGCTCTGGTCCTACAAGGAGATCGCGGCGCACATCCGGGTGCAGCCGGACACCGTGCGGTCCTACCGCAAGCATGGGCTGCTGCCCCCGCCCGACCACGTCGAGCGCGGCAAGCCCTACTGGTACGCCGACACCGTCCGCGCCTGGGTCGCCTCCCGCCCCGGCAACCGCGGCCGCAGAGAGGACTGACCGGACCGGCCCGCTCGCGCGGACACGGTGCCGGGCAACGGGGAAGCGGTGGTGGGTGCCCGGCTCTCGGGTGCCGGGCTCTCAGCTCCAGGGCTCGATGACCGTGACCCCCGCGCCCGGCGCCGTGTCCATCGCCGCGAGGGCCGCCGGTGCCGCGTCGAGCGTGATCCTCCGGGTCACCAGGAGGTCCGGGCGCAGCACACCGGAACGGACCAGCTCGAGCATGCCGGGGTAGGTGTGGGCGGCCATGCCGTGGCTGCCGAGGAGCTCCAGCTCCAGGGCTATGACGCGGGCCAGCGGGACCGGGGTGGTGCCGTCGGGCGAGGCCAGCAGGCCGACCTGGACGTGCCGGCCGCGGCGGCGCAGGCCGTTCACCGAGGCCGCGCAGGTGGCGGGCGAGCCGAGGGCGTCGAGGGAGAGGTGGGCACCCCCGCCGGTCAGCTCCCGGACGGCGGCGGCCGGATCGGACACGCCGGTCGCGTCCAGGCACTCGGCGGCACCGAACGTCCGCGCCAGCTCCAGGGCACGGGGTGACACGTCGACCGCGACGACCCGGGCGCCCGAGGCCGCCGCGATCATCACCGCCGACAGGCCGACCCCGCCGCAGCCGTGCACCGCGACCCACTCCCCGGCCGCCACCCGGCCCTGCTGCACCACGGCCCGGAACGCGGTGGCGAAGCGGCAGCCGAGGGCGGCGGCGGTGGCGTACGCCATGTCGTCCGGCAGCGCGACGAGATTGACGTCGGCGTGGTCGAGCGCGACATATTCGGCGAAGGAACCCCAGTGGTGGAAGCCGGGCTGGGTCTGCCGCTCGCACACCTGCTGGTCGCCCGCCGCGCAGGACGGGCAGCTGCCGCAGGCGCAGACGAACGGCACGGTGACCCGGTCGCCGGGCCGCCAGCCGGTCACCCGTGCGCCCACCGCCTCGACCACACCGGAGAGTTCATGCCCCGGCACGTGCGGGAGCGTGATGTCCGGGTCGTGCCCCATCCAGCCGTGCCAGTCGCTGCGGCAGAGGCCGGTGGCCTCGACACGGACGACCACACCGTGCTCCGCGGGCTCCGGGTCGGGTACGTCCCGCACCTCGGCCGGCTTTCCGTACTCCTCGAACATCACAGCTCGCATGCACGCTCCTTCCGGGAACCTGCGCGAAGGCTAGACGCTCCGGGGTCCGCCGGGGTGTGCCGCCAGTTCGGGTTCGTCGAGGCCGGCGGGGCCGTTCCCCGCGTCTCTCCGGGGCGCTTCCTGCTCGCCCTCGCTCAGACCGAACCGCTCGTGGAAGCGCCGCAGGCCGCGCGGGGCCCACCAGGTCGCCCTTCCCGTCAGGCGCATGACGGCCGGCACCAGGAGACTGCGGACCACCATCGCGTCCATCAGCACCGCGAGCGCGATACCGAGGCCGAGCATCTTGGTGTTGGTCACCCGGGAGGTGCCGATCGCCACCATCACCACGGCCAGGATGACCGCCGCCGCCGTGATCAGGCCACCGGTGCGCTGGAGGCCGAGGCGGACCGCCCGCTCGTGGTCGCCCGTGCGGTCGTACTCCTCCTTGATGCGGGAGAGCAGGAACACGCCGTAGTCCATGGACAGGCCGAAGGCCACGCAGAACATCAGCACGGGCAGGGTGGTCTCGATGGAGCCGGGGCTGGTGAAGCCGAGCGGGCCGGACAGGTGGCCGTCCTGGAAGACCCAGACCACCGCGCCGAACATCGCCGTCAGGCTGAGCGCGTTGAGCACCACGGCCTGGAGGGGTATCAGCACGCTGCCGGTGAGCAGGAAGACCAGCAGGAGCGTGACGACGGCGATGAACCCGGCCGCCCAGGGCAGACGCTCCGCTATCGCGTGCTTGGTGTCCACGAGGACGGCGGCCGTGCCGGTGACCTTGGTGGCGAAGGGGGCGTCCAGCGCGCGCAGGTCGCCGACCAGCCGCTGGGCCGGGTCGTCCACGGCTTCTCCCCTGGGCTGGACCGTGAAGTAGGCGGTCTCGCCCTTGACCAGGGGGCCGTCGACGCGGACCACCTCGGGCAGGGCGGCCATGCGCTGCTTGTAGGCGGCGTACTGGGCGTCGGTGGCCCGGCCCTCGGCGAGGACTTCGAGGCCGCCGCCGGGGCTGCCGGGGAAACCCTCACGGAGGTGCTGCTGCACCACGTGGGACTCGGCGGTCGAGGGCAGCTGCCGGTCGTCGGCCGTACCGAACCTGACCCCCAGGAAGGGCAGTCCGAGCAGCACGAGCAGGGCGGTGGTGCCGGGGGCGAACAGCGGGGCGCGGCGCATCACCAGGCCGGCCGTACGCGCCCATGCGGTGCCGCCCTCGGCCGGCTTCGGCGCGCGGTCCCGGCGGAAGAGGCGGCGCAGGTCCAGGGAGTTGACCCGGTGGCCGAGCAGGATCAGCGCGGCCGGGAGCAGGATCAGGGCGGCCGCGGCCGCGAGGAGGACCACGGCGATGCCGGCGTAGGCGAAGGACCGCAGGAAGTACTGCGGGAAGATCATCATGGCGGCCAGGGAGACCGCGACCGTCAGGGCGGAGAAGAGCACGGTGCGGCCGGCCGTGCGCAGGGTCGTCCCCACGGCGGTGGACGGGTCGGCGCCGGTGGACAGTTCCTCGCGGTAGCGGCGGACGATGAACAGGGCGTAGTCGATGGCGAGGCCGAGGCCGAGCGCCGTGGTGAGGTTCAGCGCGAAGACCGAGACGTCGGTGAAGGTGGTCAGGCCGCGCAGCACGGCGTTCGTCCCGAGGATGGCCACGACCCCGATGCCCAGCGGGAGCAGGGCCGCGACCGCGCTGCCGAAGACCATGACCAGCAGCACGAGCGTGATCGGCAGGGCGATCAGCTCGGCACGGGTGAGGTCCTCCTTGATGACCGTCTGCATCTCGTGCCGCACCGCGACGATGCCGCCGATCCTCACCTCGACGGGGCCGTGCGTGCCCCGGTAGTGCGGGGCGATGCGGTCCAGGGTGCGGCCCATCGCGCTCTCGTCGCCGGTGACGCGGGCGGCGATCAGCGCCTCGTGGCCGTCCTCGGCACGCAGGGCCGGGGCCTGTGCGGGTGCGGTCTGCCAGTAGGAGCCGACGCCGGTGACGCCCGGCTCCTTCGCGAGCCGCGCGGCCAGGGCGCGGGCCTGCGCGGCCACCGCCGGGTCGTCCACCGAGGCGCGGCCCGCGTCGACCAGGAGCAGCAGGTTCGGCTCGGAGGCGGGGAACTCGCGCTCCAGCGCCTTGGTCGCGTACGTCGACTCGGCGGCCGGGTCCTCCCAGCCGCCGCTGCCGAGACGGTCCGCGACCCCGCTGCCTGCCAGCACGGCGAGCGCGGTGAGCACCAGGGCGACCAGGAGCGACAGGCGTGGCCGGGCGGTGACGAATCGGGTCCAGCCACCGGCCCGCGGTCGCCGGCCCCCGGACAGCGGCGCCTTGTTGACATCGGTCATCGTGCGGTGTCCCCTTCACCGTGACCAGCGCTGACGTGCGCGAGCACGGCAGCATGGTTCAGCCATTGCCTAGACTGGCAAACACGAGAGATCGCTCGCGTTTCACCAGAATGCGAGCGACCACTCGCGTTTGTCAATCGTGTTCGGAGAGCTGGGGATAACGCGTGCCCGACACCACACAGAAGGACGGCACCTCGCGGGCCACAGGCAAGGACGGCACCGCTGGGCGCGGCACCGCTGGGCGCGGCACCGCGGAGACCGGCACTCCCGAGCGCCGCACCGCGGAGACCGGCACCGCTGAGCACGGCACCGCTGAGCACAGCGCCGCCGGGAAGGAGCAGGCGCCGCGCCGCCGCCAGGCCCGCGGCGAGCGCCGTATCGCCCAGTTGCTCGAGGCCGCCGCCCAGGTCTTCTGCACCACCGGCTACACCGCCGCCAGCACCAACGCCATCGCCCGCGCGGCGGGCGTGTCGCCCGGCACGCTCTACCAGTTCTTCCCGAACAAGGAAGCGATCGCGATCGAGCTGGGCGACCGGCTGATGCACGAGATGCGGGAGGCGTACGGCGAGGCGCTGGCCCCCGTCGACCCCGCCACGCCGCTGGAGGAGGCGATCGGCGCGGCCGTCGACCGGTTCATGGCCTTCAACACCGACCATCCGGTCTTCTTCGCGCTGATGCACGGACCCAACATCCCGGGCCGGATGGCCGAGGCGCACGACCAGCTGCACACGACGGTGATCGGCCGGATCGAGGCACTGCTCGGCTCACTGATGCCCGGCACCGACCCGGCCGACGTCACCCGCACCGCCCGCGTCTGCCTCGGCATCTACAAGGCCGGCCTGGAACTCGTCCTGGCCCACGAGGGCGCCGAGCGCGCCGCGTACGTCCGGGAGACCAAGGACGCCCTGATCCGCTACCTGGAACCCCTGGTCGGCGACCGGCTCGGCCACACCTGACACGGAACGGGGAACCCGGGGCGGGGTTCCCGCTGGAGTCATACCCCCTAGGGGTATAGTCTGGAGGAGATGGGGTTCCTCCCTGGCCTCCACGGCCTCCGCGGACCCCACCGGCCCCATACGCCTCGACGAGGAGTAACGACATGACCGCTCAGACCGACACCACGGCCCCCGTCACCACCGTCTACAAGGTGACCGGCATGAGCTGTGGCCACTGCGAGGGCTCCGTCTCGGGCGAGATCTCCCAAATCCCGGGCGTCACCTCGGTGAAGGCCGTCGCGTCGACCGGCGAGGTGACCGTCGTCTCCGAGGCCCCGCTGGACGAGGAGGCCGTGCGCGCCGCAGTGGACGAGGCCGGTTTCGAGCTCGCCGGCCAGGCCTGAGGAAGACCCTCCGTTTCCCCGACCGGGCCGTGCCGACCAGCTCATACTGGATCCGTACGGTCCGGTCCGATGTCTGGAGTCCGGACATGACCAGCACCACAGCAGAAGCCGCGGAGACAGCCGCGGCCACGGGCGACACCTCCGAGGTCGAGCTGCTCATCGGCGGGATGACCTGCGCCTCGTGCGCCGCCCGGGTGGAGAAGAAGCTCAACCGGATGGACGGCGTCAGCGCCACCGTCAACTTCGCCACCGAGAAGGCCAAGGTCACCTTCGCCGACGGCGTCCAGGTCGCCGACCTGATCGCCACCGTGGAGCGGACCGGCTACACCGCCGAAGAGCCGCCACCACCGCAGCCCGCGCCCGGAACGGAACCGGAAGCCCCCGCGCCGGACGCCGAACTCGGCGCCCTGCGCCGGCGCCTGCTCGTCTCCGCGCTGCTCGCCGCCCCCGTGGTCCTGCTCTCGATGGTCCCGGCGCTCCAGTTCGACAACTGGCAGTGGCTGTCGCTCACCCTCGCCGCGCCGGTCGTCGTCTGGGGCGGCGCCCCCTTCCACCGGGCCGCCTGGACCAACCTCCGGCACGGCGCCGCCACCATGGACACCCTCGTCTCGGTCGGCACGCTGGCCGCGTTCGGCTGGTCGCTGTGGGCGCTGTTCTTCGGCGACGCGGGCATGCCCGGCATGCACGACGAGTTCCGGTTCACCGTCTCCCGCATGGACGGCGCCTCCACGATCTACCTGGAGGTGGCCGCCGGGGTCGTCGCGCTGATCCTGCTCGGCCGCTATCTGGAGGCCCGCTCCAAGCGCCGCGCGGGAGCCGCCCTGAAGGCCCTGATGGAACTGGGCGCCAAGGACGTGGCGGTGCTGCGGGAGGGCCGCGAGGTACGGATACCGGTGTCGTCCCTGGCCGTCGGCGACCGGTTCGTGGTCCGGCCCGGCGAGAAGATCGCCACCGACGGCACGGTCGTGGAGGGCGTCTCCGCCGTGGACGCCTCCATGCTGACCGGCGAGTCGGTGCCGGTGGACGTCGGCCCCGGCGACCGGGTCACCGGCGCCACGGTCAACGCGGGCGGCCGGCTGGTCGTGGAGGCCACCCGGGTCGGCGCGGACACCCAGCTCGCCCGGATGGCGAAGCTGGTCGAGGACGCGCAGAACGGCAAGGCCGAGGTGCAGCGGCTCGCCGACCGGATCTCCGCCGTCTTCGTCCCCGTGGTCATCCTCATCGCGCTCGGCACCTTCAGCGTCTGGCTGGGCGTCACCGGCGACACCGTGGCCGCGTTCACCGCCGCCGTCGCCGTCCTGATCATCGCCTGCCCCTGCGCGCTGGGCCTCGCCACGCCGACCGCGCTGATGGTCGGCACCGGGCGCGGCGCGCAGCTCGGCATCCTCATCAAGGGCCCCGAGGTACTGGAATCCACCCGCCGCGTGGACACGGTCGTCCTGGACAAGACGGGCACGGTCACCACCGGCCGGATGAGCCTCCAGGCCGTGTACGTCGCCGAGGGCGAGGACGAGAAGGAGCTGCTGCGGCTCGCGGGCGCCCTGGAGCACGCCTCGGAGCACCCGGTGGCCCGCGCAGTCGCCGCGGGCGCCGAGGAACGCGCAGGCGCGCTGCCGACGGTGGAGCACTTCGAGAACGTGCCCGGTCGGGGCGTACGGGGGCGCGTGGACGGCCGCGAGGTGGCCGTGGGGCGCCTGTACGACGACGTCCCGCAGGAGCTGGCCCGCGCGGCCCGCGAGGCCGAGCAGGAGGG
Source organism: Streptomyces sp. NPDC004658 (assembly GCF_040609555.1). Lineage (NCBI taxonomy): Bacteria > Bacillati > Actinomycetota > Actinomycetes > Kitasatosporales > Streptomycetaceae > Streptomyces > Streptomyces sp. NPDC004658. Next base: position 69,881 of record NZ_JBEXKG010000015.1, on the reverse strand, counting down.
TCGTACGGCCGTCGTGGCGGGCTGGGACGGACGGGCCCGCGGGGTCCTGGCCGTCGCCGACGCGGTCAAGGAGACCAGCGCCGAGGCGGTCCGCGAGCTGCGGGCGCTGGGGCTGACGCCGGTGCTGCTCACCGGGGACAACCGGACCGTCGCCGAGGCGGTCGCGCGCACGGTCGGCATCGACTCCGCGCACGTCTTCGCCGAGGTGCTGCCCGAGGACAAGGTGGACGTCGTACGACGGCTCCAGCGCGAGGGCCGGTCCGTGGCCATGGTCGGCGACGGCGTGAACGACGCCGCCGCGCTCGCCACGGCGGACCTGGGACTGGCCATGGGCACCGGCACGGACGCGGCGATCGAGGCCGGCGACCTGACGCTGGTGCGCGGTGACCTGCGGGTGGCCGCGGACGCGATCCGGCTGTCCCGGCGGACGCTGGCCACCATCAAGGGCAACCTGGTGTGGGCCTTCGGCTACAACGTCGCCGCGTTGCCGCTGGCCGCCGCGGGGCTGCTCAACCCGATGATCGCGGGGGCGGCGATGGCCTTCTCCTCGGTGTTCGTGGTGACCAACAGCCTGCGGCTGCGGGCCTTCCGGTGAGCCCTGCGTGAGGCAGCGGCGATTGCCGGGGCGGATGTCCCGGTCCCCCTAGAGTCCGGCGCGAGCCTCACATAAGCTCTTCACAAGGCTCGCGCATCATCCTTACGCTTGAGTCCCGATCGCCGTATCGGGGCTCTTGCGTACTTAAAGGACATATGCAAGAGACGCAGATCACAGTGATGCGAACGTAACCATCGAAGGGGTTCGAAGGTCTAAGTTGGCGATGTCAGACCAGCGTCTTGGGGGGCGCTGACTGGCATCTGGGGATGTCTTGGGGGACTTCCTCAGAGATGCGTTGCCGGGGCACGCACACCGGGAAGCTTTGAGCGGCCCTTCCGGCGTGCGTTGTCCCGGCAGATCGCACCGCATCACTGGAGCAGGCCGAGTTTTGCTCGTTCTGCTCACAGACAGCGATTCAGGCGCTGTCCTCTCCTAGCGCCCGGCCGGATCCCGTGGGGGGAATCCGCACCGGGACATGGGAAGGCGCCCTGGTCGTCGGCCCGTGGGGGGACCGGCGTCTCAGGGCGCCTTCCGCTTTTTCCGTTCGCACCGCCGGCCCGGAGCCCGCCCCGGCCAGCGCTCAGGGCCCGCCCGGTACAGGGCAGGCCCGCTGCTCAGTGGGTTCAACGCTCCTCGACCGGCACGAATCGCCCCCGGCTCGCGAGCAGCCCTCGGGCGGCCCGGCCACAACAGCGCAGCACACCCGAAGAGGCGGGTCTCCGACGGGACGCCCTGAGCAGTGCCCACACTGGAAGGTCTCAGCACCCCCCGACCGGCACGAAGCCGCGCTCAACACGAGCAGGGACGTCCGGGTTACCCCCGGCCGCGAGCAGGCGCCCCTTCGGGCAGCCGGACCACATCAGCCCGGCACACCCGAAGCCGAAGAAACGAGCCCCAGCAGCGCCCCTCACGGCGCCCCTCACCGGCAGGTGTCAGCACTCCTCGACCGGCACCGAACCGCCCTCGACCACGACCGTGGCCGTCCGGATCGCCGCTCGGCCCACGCGCGGCCCCGGCCACTTCGGGCGGCCCGGCCACGACAGCCCGGCACACCCGAAGCCGAAGAAACGAGCCCCAGCAGCGCCCCTCACCGGCAGGTGTCAGCACTCCTCG
>NZ_JBEXKG010000015.1:0-68075 GCF_040609555.1 Streptomyces sp. NPDC004658 | reverse complement strand
CGACCGGCACCGAACCGCCCTCGACCACGACCGTGACCGTCCGGATCGCCGCTCGGCCCACGCGCGGCCCCGGCCACTTCGGGCGGCCCGGCCACAACAGCCCGGCACACCCGAAGCCGAAGAAACGAACCGCAACGGAACGCCACCCCAGCAGCGCCCCTCACCGGCAGGTGTCAGCACTCCTCGACCGGCACCGAACCGCCCTCGACCACGACCGTGACCGTCCGGATCGCCGCTCGGCCCACGCGCGGCCCCGGCCACTTCGGGCGGCCCGGCCACGACAGCCCGGCACACCCGAAGCCGAAGAAACGAACCCCAGCAGCGCCCCTCACGGCGCCCCTCACCGGCAGGTGTCAGCGCTCCTCGACCGGCACGAAGTCGCGCTCCACCACGCCCGTGTAGATCTGGCGCGGGCGGCCGATGCGGGAGCCCGGCTCCTTGATCATCTCGGTCCACTGGGCGATCCAGCCCGGCAGGCGGCCGAGGGCGAACAGGACCGTGAACATCTCGGTCGGGAAGCCCATGGCGCGGTAGATCAGACCGGTGTAGAAGTCCACGTTCGGGTACAGCTTGCGCTCGACGAAGTAGTCGTCGGACAGCGCGTGCTCCTCCAGCTTGAGGGCGATGTCGAGGAGCTCGTCCTCCTTGCCCAGCGCGGAGAGCACGTCGTGCGCGGCGGCCTTGATGATCTTGGCGCGGGGGTCGAAGTTCTTGTAGACCCGGTGGCCGAAGCCCATCAGCCGGACGCCGTCCTCCTTGTTCTTCACCTTGCGGATGAAGGTGTCGACGTCGGAGCCCGAGTCGCGGATGCCCTCCAGCATCTCCAGCACGGACTGGTTGGCGCCGCCGTGCAGCGGGCCCCACAGGGCGCTGATGCCCGCCGAGATCGACGCGAACATGTTGGCCTGCGAGGAGCCGACCAGGCGGACCGTGGAGGTCGAACAGTTCTGCTCGTGGTCGGCGTGCAGGATCAGCAGCTTGTCCAGCGCGGCGACGACGACCGGGTCCAGCTCGAACTCCTGCGCCGGCACCGAGAAGGTCATGCGGAGGAAGTTCTCGACGTAACCGAGGTCGTTGCGCGGGTAGACGAACGGGTGACCGATCGACTTCTTGTACGCGTACGCCGCGATCGTCGGGAGCTTGGCGAGCAGCCGGATCGTGGAGAGGTTGCGCTGCGTCTCGTCGAACGGGTTGTGGCTGTCCTGGTAGAAGGTGGACAGCGCCGAGACGACCGAGGACAGCATGGCCATCGGGTGGGCGTCGCGGGGGAAGCCCTTGTAGAAGTTCTTGACGTCCTCGTGCAGCAGCGTGTGCCGCGTGATGTCGTTCTTGAACGCCGTCAGCTGGTCGACGGTGGGCAGCTCGCCGTTGATCAGCAGGTACGCCACCTCAAGGAAGGTGGAGCGCTCGGCCAGCTGCTCGATGGGGTAGCCGCGGTAGCGGAGGATGCCCGCCTCGCCGTCGAGGTAGGTGATCGCGGATTTGTAGGCGGCGGTGTTGCCGTAGCCGCTGTCCAGAGTCACCAGACCGGTCTGGGCGCGGAGCTTCCCGATGTCGAAGCCCTTGTCGCCGACGGTGCTGTCGACCACCGGGTAGGTGTACTCGCCGTCGCCGTACCGCAGTACTACAGAGTTGTCGCTCACGTCTTCCCTCACCGACGTAGTGCCTCATCTTCGAGGTGCCCTGACTGTCTCTACCATCCCCCATTTGGCTCAGGAGAGTGCACTCGGGGTCGACCATTGGGCCTATTGGCGGCACTCAGTGCCGTCAACCTGCTCATCCTGCCCCCTCGGAGGGGCAACGGGAAGTGCTCTGTGACCTTCACGACTCATTTGATCGATCATTCCTGCCGCCGGGGCCGGATCGGTGCCATCGCCGTGACTTCGGGGCCACCGCCCGTGACTTCAGGAGCCGCCGGACGTGACTTCGAGGGCCGCCGGACGTGACTTCGGGGCCCGCTGCCCGTGGGTCAGGCCCCCAGTCTGAAGTCCAGGGCCGTGAACCGCCGCCCGGCCGACACCGTACGCACCGCCTGCCCGATCGCCTTGCGCGAACCGACGAGGACGACCAGCTGCCGGGCCCGGGTGACCGCCGTGTAGAGCAGGTTCCGCTGGAGCATCATCCATGCTCCCGTGGTGACGGGAATCACCACCGCGGGATATTCACTGCCCTGTGAACGGTGGATGGTCACCGCGTACGCATGGGCCAGTTCGTCCAGTTCGTCGAATTCGTACGGAACCTCCTCGTCCTCGTCCGTCAGCACGGTCAAGCGCTGGTCGACCGGATCGAGCGAGGTGACGACGCCCACCGTGCCGTTGAAGACACCGTTCTTCCCTTTCTCGTAATTGTTACGAATCTGGGTGACCTTGTCGCCGACGCGGAAGACCCGGCCACCGAACCGCTTCTCCGGCAGATCGGGCCGCCCGGGCGTGATCGCCTGCTGGAGCAGCCCGTTGAGCGCGCCCGCTCCGGCCGGCCCCCGGTGCATCGGCGCGAGCACCTGCACGTCCCGGCGCGGGTCCAGCCCGAACTTGGCGGGAATCCGCCGCGCGGCCACGTCCACGGTGAGCCGGCCGGCGGCCTCCGTATCGTCCTCCACGAAGAGGAAGAAGTCCTTCAGCCCGTCGGTGAGCGGATGCTGCCCGGCGTTGATCCGGTGCGCGTTGGTGACGACACCGGACTGCTGGGCCTGCCGGAAGACCCGGGTGAGCCGGACGGCCGGGACGGGACTGCCGTCGGCGAGCAGATCGCGCAGGACCTCCCCCGCGCCCACGCTGGGCAGCTGGTCCACGTCCCCGACGAAGAGCAGATGGGCCCCCGGCGGTACGGCCTTCACGAGCTTGTTGGCGAGCAGCAGGTCCAGCATGGAGGCCTCGTCCACGACCACCAGGTCGGCGTCCAGCGGCCGGTCCCGGTCGTAGGCGGCGTCCCCGCCCGGCTTCAGCTCCAGCAGCCGGTGCACGGTGGAGGCCTCGGCCCCGGTCAGCTCGGCGAGCCGTTTGGCGGCCCGGCCGGTCGGGGCGGCGAGCAGCACCTTGGCACGCCGGGCCCGGGCCAGCTCCACGACGGAGCGCACGGTGAACGACTTGCCGCAGCCGGGCCCGCCGGTGAGGACGGCGACCTTCTCGGTGAGCGCGAGCTTCACGGCCGCCTCCTGCTCGGGCGCGAGGTCGGCGCCGGTGCGGGATCTCAGCCACCCGAGCGCCTTGCCCCAGTCGACGTCCCGGAACCCCGGCATCCGGTCCTGGTCCGTGCGCAGGAGCCGCAGCAGCTGGGCGGACAGGGAGAGTTCGGCGCGGTGGAAGGGCACGAGGTACACGGCACTGACGGGCTCGTCGCCGCCGCCCTCGGGCCCGGGCACCTTCTCCCGGACGACTCCCGGATCGCCTCCGTCCTCCGGTACCCGACCCAGCTCGCCCAGACACTCGATGACCAGTCCGGTGTCCACCTGGAGCAGCTTCACCGCATCGGCGATCAGCCGCTCCTCCGGCAGGAAGCAGTGCCCCTGGTCGGCGGACTGCGACAGCGCGTACTGGAGGCCGGCCTTCACGCGCTCGGGACTGTCGTGCGGGATGCCGACGGACTGGGCGATCTTGTCGGCGGTGAGGAAGCCGATGCCCCAGACGTCGGCGGCGAGTTGGTAGGGGCGCTCCTTCACCACGGAGATCGACGCGTCGCCGTACTTCTTGTAGATGCGCACGGCGATGGAGGTGGACACCTCCACCGTCTGCAGGAAGAGCATGACCTCCTTGATCGCCTTCTGCTCCTCCCAGGCGTCGGCGATCTTCTTGGTGCGTTTGGGGCCGAGGCCGGGAACCTCGATGAGGCGCTCGGGCTCCTCCTCGATGACCCTCAGGGTGTCCACGCCGAAGTGCTGGGTGATGCGGTCGGCGAAGACCGGCCCGATGCCCTTGACCAGGCCGGACCCCAGATAGCGCCGGATGCCCTGCACGGTGGCCGGCAGCACGGTCGTGTAGTTCTCGACATGGAACTGTTTGCCGTACTGCGGATGCGACCCCCAGCGGCCCTCCATCCGCAGGGATTCACCGACCTGGGCACCGAGGAGGGCGCCGACGACCGTGAGGAGATCCCCGGCGCCTCTGCCGGTGTCGACCCGGGCCACCGTGTACCCGTTCTCCTCGTTGGCGTACGTGATCCGCTCCAGTACGCCTTCGACCACGGCAAGACGCCGTTCGCCGGTCTGGGTCCCCGCCTGTTGAGCCATGATCCGACGGTACCGGTGAGGTCTGACACCGGCCCACTGGTACGGTCCCCGCCGGATCCCGGCCCGCCCCGGCCACGACGACATCACCCTCTACGGCACAGACGCCACCGGCACGATGCCCCGAGCCGGCCGGAGGCGGACAGGACGACAGCCCGCAGGCCGGCTACACGTCCGCCGTCGACGTCCCGGTACGCGAGCGGACAGCCGGGATGGTCCGTCGGCCGCGGCGCCGGCACGGACGCCCCGATCACGACGCGGTACGACTACGGCGACCAGCCCTGCCCCGACGGCCACCCGCCCCCGCCCGGCCACCGCAGGGACGACCGTCAGAGGGGATTGAGGCGGGCCTTGAGCAGGCAGAACTCGTTGCCCTCGGGGTCGGCGAGAACGTGCCAGGACTCCTCGCCGGTCTGACCGATGTCCGCCGGGCGCGCCCCGAGCTTCAGGAGGCGTTCGAGCTCGGCGTCCTGATCGCGGTCGGTGGCGTTGACGTCGATGTGCAGCCGGGACTTCCCGGGCTCCGGCTCGTCCCGGCGGCTGAGGAAGAGCGTCGGCTGCGCACCGCCGAATCCTTCCCGCGGCCCGATCTCGATGCTGCCGTCCTCTTCACGTCCGAGCACCACGAAGTCCAGGACCTCGCACCAGAACCGCGCCAGCACCTCGGGTTCGCGGCAACCGAGCACCAGTTCACCGATACGACACGCCATGGACGAAACCCACTCTCAGCTCGGGACCGACGCTGCGGCCGCGGGGAGCGGATGGGCTCTCCGCGGTGAAACACGCCGAGACCGTACCGGGCGGGGGGAGTTGGTGCGACGGGTTTTGGGGTCTGGGAGTGGGGGTGGGGATGCGCCTTCAGGGCTTCGAGGAAGGCGGTGAAGGCGGGGGTCGGGAAGGTGAGGGTGGCTCGGGCGGGGGTTTTGGAGTCGCGGATGGAGATGTGGGTGGGGGTGGGGGAGATCTCAACGCAGGCGTTGCCGTCGCCCTCACCCGAGTAGGAGGACTTACGCCAGTTGTCGAGAATGGTCATGGGTACCTCACAACTTCTGGCGACACCCCCTGGCCGAACAGGTACGCGAGGAGGGGCGGGAGCAAGGACTGGAGCAAGGGCGGTCCCAGGCCAAGGCCGAGATGGTGCTGCACATCCTGGAATGGCGTGGCATCCCGGTGCCCGACGCCGTCCGCGAACGGGTGAACGCCTGCACGGATCCCGACCAGCTGGAGACCTGGGCCCAGCGAGCCGTACACGCGGCGGACGCCAGGGAGTTGTTCACCGGGGAGTGAGCACGTAACCCTTGGGCCGTGGCCCCAGCGGCAACGGCCCCTCGGGTTGGCCGCCTCCGCATCGTCGGCAGGGTGCGCACTCGCACCTCGCCCGCACGCCGGGCGAGTCCGGCGACTCGCGGCCGGTGGGGATGGCAGCAGTGGGGATGGGCAGATCTGTACCAGGCGGTGTGGGAACCCCCGGGTGGGACGGTCGGGGTGGGCCGGGGAGTGGAACAGATCTGCCTGTCGGGTCTCCGGACGGGCGCCACGGGGCGCGGCGCGCGTCGCTAGCGGCGATGGCGGGGTTTGTCCTGGCGTGGGGGCAGAGTCAGGGTGATCTGGCGGACCAGTTGCTGGAAGCATGCCAGTGACGCGCATGCGGGGAGGGCCGCGCCGGCGATACCGGTGACGGTCCGGTCGGCCTGAGCCACGCACAGCATCATCGCGACGGACGAGAACAGCAGGACGATGAACCATGAGTGCAGGGCTCGGCGCTGGTGCAGGGCGCTTCGCAGAATGGAGAGGGAGGCCACCATCCAGGGGCCGTACACGAGAATGGGCCAGCAGGCGATCATCTCGCCGTTCGTGCCCGACGTGATGTTCCGCAGGGGTCCGTAGGCCGCCATTCCGCCGAATACGCTGACCATCGCCACGATGACGGAAACGAATGCGGCGATCACGAAGCTGCCGGTCTGCAGCCATTTGACGCGCATTCTCCGGACGCGGCTCTTGCGGTGTCCGGCGCCTGCGGAAGGGCGTCGGATGGGCGGCAGCTGCGCGGTGATCCGGGCCAGGTTCTCGATCGGATCGGCGTAGTCGACGGCGGGTGACGGCTCGCTGCGCGGGGGCGGGACAACGGCCGGCTGCTCGGCCGGCACGGCCTCCTGGAGGAGATAGGCGAGTTCCTCGGCCGGGTCCCAGCCCGAGTCGGGGGGCACCAGGAGGGCCTGTGAGTCCAGTGCGTCGACAGGGCTGCCGTGCCAGACGGTACCCACGGTATAGGGGGGCGTGTCCGCATACCGTTCACGCCGGGCGAAGGAGGAACCCGCATAGTCGTGATTCATGGAAATCGACCCCCGTCACACACGATCCACGCGGCAGTCAGAGTTTGCCTGGGCGGTCCACCGTTGATTAAGTTCCTCCTGGACCGCTTCCAATAGCGTGAGGAACTCGCGGAGCAGCGACTCGGTGGCCTGGGGTTCGATGCGTGCGCCGTCCACGCGCAAGGTGCCACGCGCCTCGAGCGAGCGCGCAACACCAGGTGTGTAAATATACTTTCCCGCCGTCACGACACGGCCCGCAGACAGACTGTCTTTCCTCGCGTCGCGGTGAGGCAAGCCATGGAACCTTGCTGTCGTCATATTCGAGCTAACGCCGCCCCCACTCCTCCAGATGCGCGGCAAATGAGTGAACATGGCGCGGAGGAAACGTTGTAAGTGCGTTTTTTCATTTGTGTCATTCGCTTTTCAGTCGCGGGTTTGTGAGTCGAGTCGTTTGTATTCTGAGAACCCTTCCATTCCGGTGGCCCGCCCGTACGGCCCGCCCCCGCACGGCGGCCGACGCCGGCCGCGCCCGCCGGACGGCCCCCCTCCGCGCCCCGGTCACGATTGGGTCTCGGCCACCCCTGGACCCTTGCCTCCCACCCGTGTAATCGATTCCAATCCTCCCTACGGCAGGGATGTAATCGATTCCATGAGTCCACGAGGAGGTGGGGCCGGCGATGGCGAGCATCAAGGACGTGGCCGCCGCGGCGGGTGTGTCCGTGGCCACCGTGTCGCGCGTGCTGAACGGGCATCCGTCCGTCAGTGCCGACGCGCGGGCGCGGGTGATGGGGGCCGTGGACGCCCTGGGATACCGGCCCAACGCCGTCGCCCGGTCCCTGCGGACGGATCAGACCCACACCCTCGGGCTGGTCATCAGCGACGTGCTCAATCCCTACTTCACCGAGCTGGCCCGTTCCGTCGAGGAAGAGGCCCGCGCGCTCGGCTACAGCGTGATCATCGGGAATGCCGACGAGCGGCCCGAGCTCCAGGACCACCACGTGCGGAATCTGCTCGACCGGCGGATCGACGGGCTGCTCGTCTCCCCCACCGACGGCGGCTCGCCCCTCATGCTCGACGCCGCACGGGCGGGGACGCCCATGGTGTTCGTCGACCGGTGGATCCCCGGCGTGGACGTGCCGGTGGTCCGCGCGGACGGGCAGGCCGCCGTACGGGACCTCGTCGCCCATCTGTGCCGGCTCGGGCACCGGCGGCTGGCGATCATCGCCGGGCCCGCCGCCACCACCACGGGCAGTGAGCGCGTGGAGGCGTTCCGGGCCGCGCTCGCCGAGCACGGGCTCCCGCTGCCGGACGCCTACACCGGGCAGGGCGACTTCCAGGCCGAGAGCGGGCGGCGGGTCACCGAGGGGTTCCTCGACCTGCCGGAGCCGCCCGAGGTCGTCTTCGCCGCCGACAACCTGATGGCGCTGGGCGCGCTGGACGCCGTACGCGCGCGGGGGCTGCGCGTGCCCGACGACATCGCGCTGGCCGCGTTCGACGACATCCCGTGGTTCGTGCACACCGATCCGCCGGTCACCGCCATCGCCCAGCCGACCGGTGAGCTGGGGCGGGCCGCCGTACGGGCCCTGGTCGACCGGATCGAGGGGCGCACCCCGCGCTCCGTCACCCTGCCCGCGCGGCTCGTCGTACGCCGCTCCTGCGGAGAGGCGCTCGTGCCCTCCCAGACCCCCGCACCCCCCACGCAGTCCCCCTCCCCAGTGCAAAGGAGCACGTCGTGAGCAACCCGGACGAGTTGCTGCGCATCGAGGGCATACGCAAGACCTTCCCCGGCGTGGTCGCGCTCGACGGCGTCGACTTCGACCTGCGCCGGGGCGAGGTCCATGTACTGCTCGGTGAGAACGGCGCCGGAAAGAGCACCCTCATCAAGATGCTCTCCGGTGCCTACACCCCCGATGCCGGCCGGATCCTCGTAGGCGGTGAGGAGGTGCGCATCCATGGTGCGCAGGACTCCGAGCGCCTCGGGATCGCCACCATCTACCAAGAGTTCAACCTGGTGCCGGACCTCACCGTCGCCGAGAACATCTTCCTGGGGCGCCAGCCGCGCCGGCTGGGGATGATCGACCGGAAGCGGATGGAGGCCGAGGCCGCGACGCTGCTGGAGCGTGTCGGGGTCGACGTCTCGCCCCGCGCGCGGGTGCGGGAACTCGGCATCGCGCGGCTGCAGATGGTCGAGATCGCCAAGGCGCTCAGCCTGGACGCGCGCGTGCTCATCATGGACGAGCCGACCGCCGTGCTCACCTCGGAGGAGGTGGAGAAGCTCTTCGCCATCGTGCGGTCGCTGCGCGAGGACGGCGTGGGCGTCGTCTTCATCACCCACCACCTGGAGGAGATCGCCGCCCTGGGAGACCGGGTGACCGTCATCCGGGACGGGCGCAGTGTCGGGCAGGTGCCCGCCTCGACGCCCGAGGACGAGCTTGTACGGCTGATGGTGGGGCGCTCCATCGAGCAGCAGTACCCGCGTCAGCGGCCGGAGAAGGGCGCCGCGCTGCTGTCCGTCGAGGGGCTGGGCCGCGACGGGGTCTTCCACGACGTGAGCTTCGAGGTGCACGCCGGCGAGGTCGTCGGCATCGCGGGGCTCGTGGGAGCCGGCCGTACGGAGGTCGTCCGCGCGGTGTTCGGCGCCGATCCGTACGACCACGGGGTCGTGCGGGTCTCCGGTGCCGAGCTGAAGCGGCACGACGTGAACGCCGCGATGGCGGCCGGGATCGGACTCGTGCCGGAGGACCGCAAGGGGCAGGGGCTGGTGCTGGACGCCTCCGTCGCGGAGAACCTGGGACTGGTGACCCTGCGGTCGGCCACCCGGGCCGGGCTGGTGGACCGCAAGGCGCAGTACGCCGCCGCCGAGCGGATCGCCGGGCAGCTGGGCGTGCGCATGGCGGGCCTCGGGCAGCACGTGCGGACCCTGTCCGGCGGCAACCAGCAGAAGGTCGTCATCGGCAAGTGGCTGCTGGCCGACACCAAGGTGCTGATCCTGGACGAGCCGACGCGCGGTATCGACGTCGGCGCCAAGGTCGAGATCTACCAGCTGATCAACGAGCTGACGGCCGCCGGTGCCGCCGTGCTGATGATCTCCAGCGATCTGCCGGAGGTGCTCGGCATGAGCGACCGGGTGCTGGTCATGGCCCAGGGCCGGATCGCCGGTGAACTCCCGGCCGACGAGGCCACCCAGGACGCCGTCATGGCGCTCGCCGTCTCCACCCCGACCGCCGGCTCGGACTCCGCCACCGGCTCCACCCCCACCACCGACAAGGAGGCCACCCGTGGCCACTGACACGCTCAAGAGGCCGGCGGGCGCGAGTGGCGCCCCGGGCGGCCTGCGCCGGCTGCTCCTCGACAACGGCGCGCTCACCGCGCTGATCGTCCTGGTGATCGCCCTGTCGGCGCTGTCCGGCGACTTCCTGACGACGGACAACCTGCTCAACATCGGCGTCCAGGCGGCCGTGACGGCGATCCTCGCCTTCGGTGTGACCTTCGTGATCGTGTCGGCGGGCATCGACCTGTCGGTCGGATCGGTGGCCGCGCTGTCGGCGACCGTGCTGGCCTGGAGCGCCACCTCCCACGGGGTGCCGGTGGTGCTCGCGGTGCTGATGGCGGTCGCCACCGGTATCGCCGCCGGTCTGGTGAACGGTTTCCTCATCGCCTACGGCAAGCTGCCGCCGTTCATCGCGACGCTGGCCATGCTGTCGGTGGGCCGCGGTCTCGCCCTGGTGATCTCGCAGGGCTCCCCCATCGCCTTCCCGGACTCGGTCTCCCACCTCGGGGACACCCTCGGCGGCTGGCTGCCGGTGCCGGTGCTGGTCATGGTGGTGATGGGGCTGATCGCCGCGTTCGTGCTGGGGCGGACGTACATCGGCCGGTCCATGTACGCGATCGGTGGCAACGAGGAGGCCGCGCGGCTGTCCGGTCTCAGGGTGAAGCGGCAGAAGCTGGCGATCTACGCCCTGTCCGGGCTGTTCGCCGCGGCGGCGGGCATCGTGCTGGCCTCCCGACTGTCCTCGGCGCAGCCGCAGGCCGCCGACGGTTACGAGCTGGACGCCATCGCGGCGGTCGTCATCGGCGGCGCCTCGCTGGCGGGCGGCACCGGCAAGGCGTCCGGCACGCTGATCGGCGCGCTGATCCTGGCGGTGCTCCGCAACGGCCTGAACCTGCTGTCCGTCTCCGCGTTCTGGCAGCAGGTCGTGATCGGTGTCGTGATCGCGCTGGCGGTGCTGCTGGACACCGTGCGCCGCAAGGCCGGGGCGACCCCGGTGGCCGCCGGCACGGGCGGGCCGAAGGGCAAGCAGGCGGTGACGTACGCGCTCGCCGCCGTGGTCACCGTCGCTGTCGTCGGCGCGACCTCGTTCCTGCACGGCGGCTCCTCGTCGACGACCCCGAAGATGGGTCTGTCCCTGTCGACGCTCAACAACCCCTTCTTCGTGCAGATCCGGTCGGGTGCCCAGGCCGAGGCGAAGAAGCTGGGCGTGGACCTGACCGTCACCGACGCCCAGAACGACGCCTCGCAGCAGGCCAACCAGCTCCAGAACTTCACCAGTTCGGGCCTGGGCGCGATCATCGTCAACCCGGTGGACTCGGACGCGGCGAGCAACTCCGTGAAGGCCGCCGACAAGGCGAAGATCCCGGTCATCGCCGTGGACCGCGGTGTCAACCACGCGTCCGTGGACACGCTGGTGGCCTCCGACAACGTCGCCGGCGGTGAGCTGGCCGCGAAGACCATCGCCGAGAAGCTGGGCGGCAAGGGCAAGATCGTCATTCTCCAGGGCCAGGCGGGCACGTCGGCGGCCCGGGAGCGGGCGGCCGGGTTCGCCCAGGGCCTCAAGGCCTACCCGGGCATCCAGGTGCTGGCGCAGCAGCCGGCCGACTTCGACCGCACCAAGGGCCTCGACGTGATGTCGAATCTGCTCCAGGCCCACCCGGACGTGCAGGGCGTCATCGCCGCCAACGACGAGATGGCCCTGGGCGCGATCAAGGCGCTCGGCTCCAAGGCCGGCAGGTCCGTGCAGGTGGTCGGCTTCGACGGCACCCCGGACGGTCTGAGCGCGGTCAAGAACGGCACGCTGTACGCGTCCGTCGCCCAGCAGCCCTCGCAGCTGGGGAAGATCGCCGTGGACAACGCCCTCAAGGCGGTCAGGGGCGACAAGGTGGACCCGACGGTGAAGGTGCCGGTGAAGGTGGTCACGAAGGACAACGTGGCCGGCTTCACCGGCTGACAACAGGCGACTCGGGCGGGCGGCCCCGGGCACTTCCGGGGCCGCCCGCCTGGCGTCATCTCTCAGGGGAGTCAACTGATGTACGACTACGACCTTCTGGTCGTGGGATCGGCCAACGCCGACCTGGTGATCGGCGTCGAGCGGCGGCCGGCCGCCGGCGAGACGGTGCTCGGCGGCGATCTGGCCGTGCACCCGGGCGGCAAGGGCGCCAACCAGGCGGTCGCCGCTGCCCGGCTCGGTGCCACCACGGCCCTGCTCGCGCGGGTCGGCGACGACGGCCACGGCCGGCTGCTGCTCGACTCCCTGCGCGCGGCCGGGGTCGACACCGTGGGCGTGCTGGAGGGCGGGGCCCCGACGGGCGTCGCGCTGATCACCGTCGACCCGTCCGGTGACAACAGCATCGTGGTGTCGCCGGGCGCCAACTCCCGCCTGCTGCCGGCGGACGTCCGGGCGGCGGCGGGCGTGCTGCGCGCCTCCCGGGTGGTGTCGGCGCAGCTGGAGATCCCGCTGGAGACGGTCGTGGAGGTCGTACGGACCCTGGCGCCGGGCACGCGCTTCGTGCTGAACCCGTCGCCGCCGCGCCGGCTGCCCGCACAGGTGCTGGCGGCGTGCGACCCGCTGATCCTCAACGAGCACGAGGCGCGGGTCGTCCTCGGGGACGCCGGTGCGAGCGACGACCCCGAGGACTGGGCCCGGCGGCTGCTGGCCGAGGGTCCCCGCTCGGTCGTGGTGACGCTGGGCGCGGAGGGTGCGCTGGTGGCCGACGGCTCGGGGGTGACCCGGGTGCCGTCGGTGGCGGTGGACGCGGTGGACACCACGGGCGCCGGGGACGCGTTCACGGCCGCGCTGGCCTGGAGGCTGGGGGCCGGTGCGGAGCTGGCGGACGCGGCGGCCTACGCGGCCCGGGTCGGCGCGGCGGCCGTGACCCGGCGGGGCGCGCAGGAGTCGTACCCGACGGCGGAGGAGGTCGAGGCGCTGTGAAGAAGGCGGGGATCCTCAACCGTCATCTCTCCGGCGCCCTGGCCGAACTGGGCCACGGGCACGGGGTGCTGGTCTGCGACGCGGGCATGCCGATACCCGACGGGCCCCGGGTGGTGGACCTGGCCTTCCGCGCCGGTGTGCCGTCCTTCGCCGAGGTGCTGGACGGACTGCTGGCCGAGCTGGTGGTGGAGGGCGCCACGGCGGCGCGGGAGGTGCGGGCGGCCAATCCAGAGGCGGCCGGGCTGCTCGACGCCCGCTTCCCGGACCTGGCCCTCGTCCCGCACGAGCGGCTCAAGGAGTTGTCGGCCGGGGCCCGGCTGATCGTCCGCACCGGCGAGGCCCGGCCGTACGCGAACGTCCTGCTGCGCTGCGGGGTGTTCTTCTAGCGCGGCCGGCACGTAGCGAGGGGGCCTCCCCGGCCCACAGGCCCGGGACGCCCCCTCGGCGTTTCCCCTCCCTCGCCGGAACCCGATCCCCCCCCGGGGTCCCCCGTGGTTCCGACGACAGGTACGACACGGCGGGCGACGGAATGGTTGCACCCGCTTCTGAAATTACTCCGCGCGGGTGAGCTGGCGGATCACGTGCTCCAGGAACCGCTCGGTCGTCTCCGCCAGCACCTCACGCCCGTCGCGCGCCCACAGCCGCTCGTTGAACAGCTCGACCTCGATGGGGCCGGTGTACCCGGCGGCCTCCACGCGGCTCCTCCACTCCCGCAGGTCGACCGCTCCGTCGCCGATCTGGCCGCGCCCGTTGAGGACGCCCTCGGGCAGGGGGGTGGTCCAGTCGGCGACCTGGAAGGTGTGGATGCGGCCCGCCGCGCCCGCGCGGGCGATCTGGGCGGGGGCCTGGTCGTCCCACCAGACGTGGTAGGTGTCCACGGCCACCCCGACCTGGTGCGCGGGGAAGCGTTCGGCGAGGTCCAGGGCCTGGGTGAGGGTGGAGACCACACAGCGGTCGGACGCGTACATGGGGTGCAGCGGCTCGATGGCGAGGCGTACGCCGCGTTCGGCCGCGTAGGGGGCGAGGACGGCCAGGGCGTCGGCGATGCGCTCGCGGGCGCCGCGCAGGTCCTTGCTGCCGGCGGGGAGCCCGCCGGAGACCAGGACCAGTGTGTCGGTGCCGAGGGCGGCGGCCTCGTCGATCGCCGCGTGGTTGTCGCCCAGCGCCTCGGCCCGCTCGACGGGGTCGGTCGCGGTGAGGAAGCCGCCCCGGCACAGTGTCGTCACCGTCAGCCCCGCGTCCTCGACCAGCTTGGCCGCGGCCTCCACGCCGTACCGCCGCACCGGTTCGCGCCACAGGCCGACACCGGGGATGCCCAGCGCGACGCAGGCGTCGACCAGTTCGGGCAGGGACAGCTGTCTGACCGTCATCTGGTTGACGGAGAAGCGCGCGAGTTCCGCCGTGCTCACTGGTTCACCCCGTACAGCGACAGAAGGGTCTTCATCCGTTCCTCCGCGAGCCGGGGATCCGGGAACAGGCCGAGGCCGTCGGCGAGTTCGTAGGCGCGGGCGAGGTGCGGGAGGGAGCGGGCCGACTGGAGTCCGCCGACCATGGTGAAGTGGCTCTGGTGTCCGGCGAGCCAGGCGAGGAACACCACTCCCGTCTTGTAGAAGCGGGTGGGCGGCTGGAACAGGTGCCGGGACAACTCCACCGTCGGGTCGAGGAGTTCGCGGAACGCCTGGACGTCGCCCGTGTCCAGGACGCGTACCGCCTCGGCCGCGAGCGGGCCCAGCGGGTCGAAGACGCCGAGCAGGGCGTGGCTGAAGCCCTGGTCGTCGCCCGCGATCAGCTCGGGGTAGTGGAAGTCGTCGCCGGTGTAGCAGCGCACGCCCTGCGGCAGCCGCCGTCTGAGGTCGACCTCCCGCCGCGCGTCCAGCAGGGAGATCTTGACACCGTCGACCTTGTCGGGGTGGGCGGCGATCACCTCCAGGAAGGTGCCGGTGGCCGCGTCCAGGTCGGACGAGCCCCAGTAGCCCTCCAGGGCCGGGTCGAACATCGGGCCGAGCCAGTGCAGGATCACCGGTTCGGCGGCCTGGCGCAGGAGGTGGCCGTAGACCTCCAGATAGTCCTCGGGGCCCTTCGCCGTCGCGGCCAGCGCCCGGGACGCCATGAGGACGGCCTGGGCGCCGGCCTCCTCCACGACCGCGAGCTGCTCCTCGTACGCGGCCCGGATCTCCGCGGGGCCGCCCCCGGCGAGCTGGTCCGTGCCGGCACCGCAGGCGATACGGCCGCCGACCGAGCGCGCCTCCGCCGCGCCGCGCCGGATCAGTTCGGCGGCGCCCGCCCAGTCCAGGCCCATGCCGCGCTGTGCGGTGTCCATCGCCTCGGCGACACCGAGCCCGTGGGACCACAGGTGGCGGCGGAAGGCGAGGGTGGCGTCCCAGTCGACGGCGGCGGGCGCGTCGGGCGGGACGTCGGCGAAGGGGTCGGCGACGACATGGGCCGCCGAGAAGACCGTCCGGGAGGTGAAGGGGGTGCCGGGGGCGAGGGCGAGGGGTGCGGTGCGCGGCTCGTACGCGCGCAGGCTGCCGTCGGCAGCGGGGAGTCGGACGGTCACAGGGAGATCTCCGGTACGTCGATGCGGCGGCCCTCGGCGGAGGACTTCAGGCCCAGTTCGGCGAGTTGCACGCCTCGGGCGCCGGCCAGCAGGTCCCAGCGGTAGGGGGCGTCGGCGTAGACGTGCTTGAGGAACAGCTCCCACTGGGCCTTGAAGCCGTTGTCGAACGCGGCGTTGTCGGGGACCTCCTGCCACTGGTCGCGGAAGACCTCGGTGGCGGGGACGTCCGGGTTCCAGACCGGCTTCGGGGTGGCGCTGCGGTGCTGGACGCGGCACCCGCGCAGGCCGGCGACGGCCGAGCCCTCGGTGCCGTCGACCTGGAACTCGACCAGTTCGTCGCGGTGGACGCGGACCGCCCAGGAGGAGTTGATCTGGGCGACGGCACCGCCCTCCAGCTCGAAGATGCCGTAGGCGGCGTCGTCGGCGGTGGCGTCGTAGGGCTTGCCGTCCTCGTCCCAGCGCTGGGGGATGTGGGTGGCCGCGAGGGCCTGGACGGAGGTGACGCGGCCGAACAGCTCGTGCAGGACGTATTCCCAGTGCGGGAACATGTCGACCACGATGCCGCCGCCGTCCTCGGCGCGGTAGTTCCAGGAGGGGCGCTGGGCGGGCTGCCAGTCGCCCTCGAAGACCCAGTAGCCGAACTCGCCGCGCACGGAGAGGATCCGGCCGAAGAAGCCGCCGTCGACGAGGCGCTTCAGCTTCAGCAGGCCCGGCAGGAAGATCTTGTCCTGGACGACGCCGTGCTTGACGCCCTTGTGGTGGGCGAGGCGGGCGAGGGCGAGGGCGCCGTCGAAGCCGGTGGCGGTGGGCTTCTCGGTGTAGACGTGCTTTCCGGCCGCGATCGCCTTGGTGAGGGCCTCCTCGCGGGCGGAGGTGACCTGGGAGTCGAAGTAGATGTCGACGGACGGGTCGGCGAGGACGGCGTCCAGGTCGGTGGAGACCTGCCCCAGGCCGTGCCGCTCGGCGATCTCCCGCAGGGCGTGCTCGCGGCGGCCGAGCAGGATCGGTTCGGGCCAGAGCACGGTGCCGTCGCCGAGGTCGAGGCCGCCCTGGTCGCGCAGGGCGAGGATCGACCGGACGAGGTGTTGGCGGTAGCCCATGCGCCCGGTCACGCCGTTCATGGCGATACGCACCGTCTTGCGTGTCACGTGAATCCCCTTCGCGGGCCGGTGGAGCAAGCGATTCGGACCATCGGATAGCAAGCGCTTTCTACATGGAGAAGCTAGCCTGCGGACCTGGTCTGTACAAGACCGTGTCCGCTTCGAGTTGTTCGAGGGGGCGAACAACGGGGGGTCGCGGCCGTAAGGTCTGCTCGGAACCAGGACGGATGCCCGGCTGTCTACGAGGGCGTACCAGACGACGCGTGACCGGAGGACGACGAGATGACGGTGACCCTGGCGGACGTGGCGGCCCGCGCCCAGGTCTCCCCCGCGACGGTGTCGCGCGTGCTGAACGGCAACTACCCGGTCGCCGCGTCCACCCGCGAGCGGGTGCTGCGGGCGGTGGACGAGCTGGACTACGTCCTCAACGGTCCCGCCAGCGCGCTCGCCGCGGCCACCTCCGACCTGGTCGGCATCCTCGTCAACGACATCGCCGACCCGTTCTTCGGCATCATGGCGAGCGCGATCCAGGGCGAGATCGGGGGGCCGGGCGGGCGCGCGGGCGGTGAACGCCTCGCCGTCGTCTGCAACACGGGCGGCTCCCCCGAGCGCGAGCTGACGTATCTCACCCTGCTCCAGCGGCAGCGGGCCGCCGCCGTCGTACTGACCGGCGGGGCCGTGGAGGACGCCCCGCACGCGGCGGCCGTCGCGGCGAAGCTGCGGAGGCTGGCGGACGCCGGCACCCGGGTGGTGCTGTGCGGGCGTCCGCCGGCACCGGACACCGAGGCCGTCGCGCTGACCTTCGACAACCGCGGCGGCGCCCGCGCGCTCACCGACCACCTCATCGGCCTCGGCCACCGCCGGCTCGGCTACATCGCCGGCCCCGAGGAACGCACGACCACCCGGCACCGCCTGGAGGGCCACCGGGCGGCCCTCGAAGCGGCGGGCATCGAGGAGGACCCGCGCTGGACGGTCCACGGCCGCTACGACCGCCGGTCCGGCTACGAGGCCACACTGGAGCTGCTGCGCCGCGACCCCTCGCTGACGGCGATCGTGGCCGCGAACGACTCGGTCGCCCTCGGCGCCTGCGCCGCGCTGCGGGAGTCCGGGCTGCGGATCCCCGCGGACGTCTCGGTGGCCGGCTTCGACGACCTGCCGTTCAGCATCGACGCGGTGCCCTCTCTCACCACGGTCCGGTTGCCGCTGGCGGAGGCGGGAGCACGGGCCGGGCGCATCGCGATGGGCCGGGAGGAGCCGCCGCCCGGGGGGATCGCCTCGGCGCGGGGGGAGTTGATGGTGCGGGGGTCCTCCGGGGTTCCGCGGGGGTGAGGGTGCGGGGGTCCTCCGGGGTTCCGCGGGGGTGAAAGTGCGGGGGTCCTCCGGGGTTCCGCGGGGGGGTGCGGGGTGTTGCCCGGGGCGGCGTCGGGGTGGGGGTTGTGGTTGTGCACCGGCTGCGGGTGCGGGGGTTACCAGGGCGGCCCCGGGGTGGGGGTCGGGGTCGTACGCCGGCTGCGGGTGCGGGATGTCGTGGGGGCGGCGTCGTGCACCGGCTGCGGGTGCGGCATGTCGTGGGGGCGGCCTTGCGAGTGAGGTTGCGGTCGTGCGCCGGCTGCGGGTGCGGGGCGGCGTCGGGGTGGGGCGTGTCGTCGTGCGCCAGG
This sequence comes from Streptomyces sp. NPDC004658, assembly GCF_040609555.1. NCBI lineage: Bacteria > Bacillati > Actinomycetota > Actinomycetes > Kitasatosporales > Streptomycetaceae > Streptomyces > Streptomyces sp. NPDC004658. The sequence continues at coordinate 50,020 of NZ_JBEXKG010000015.1, read as the reverse complement.
TGCGGGTGCGGGGGTTGCCGGGGCGGCCCCGAGGTGGGGTTGTGGTTGTGCGCCGGGTGCGGAGGTTGCCCGGGTGGGGGTTGGGGTCGTGCACCAGGTGTGGGTGCGCGGTGGTCGAGTGCGTCGTGTCCGCGCGGCGGAGGTGGACATCTGTACGGCCCGCGCCCCCTAGGGTTGGCCGGGCCGCCGTTTTTCCGGTCGGCACCGATGAGTTTCCGAGGTGCCGGGCGTCTTCATCGTCGTAAGCAACGGACCCTTGCCGAGGAGCGGACACATGCGTGTCGTCGTCACCGAGTTCATCAGTCTTGACGGAGTCGTCCAGGCCCCGGGCGGACCCGAGGAGGACACCGACGGGGGGTTCGCGCACGGCGGGTGGTCGCATCCGTTCTTCGACCCGGAGGTCGTGGGCGGGGCCTTCGCCGCGGGGCTGGAGAAGGCCGAGGCGCTGCTGTACGGGCGGCGGACGTATCTGACGATGGCCGCCGCGTGGCCGGAACGGGCGGGGGACCCGTTCGCCGACCGGCTGAACTCCATGAAGAAGTACGTCGTGTCCGACACGCTCGGCGAGGACGAGCTGAGCTGGGAGAACACCGTGCGCATCCCCGGGGCCCAGGCCCTGGACAAGGTGCGGGAGCTGCGGGCCGCCGAGGGCGGGGACCTGGCGATGATGGGCAGCCCCACCCTGGTACGCGCGCTGATCGCGGCGGGGCTCGTGGACGAGTTGCAGCTCGTCGTCATGCCCGTGCTGCTCGGCGGCGGGAAGTCGATCTTCCCGGCCGACGGGGGGCTGCGCAGCTGGGAGCTGGTGTCGTCGGCCACCGCGAAGACCGGGGCGCAGGTGAACGTGTACCGGCCGGCCGGACGGGCGTAGGCGTGGACGGCGCGGCGCGGGCGGCCTAGGCTCGGGGCAGAGGATCTCTGACTGGGTCAAGCATCCGGGGGCGATCATGACCGTCCAGGACGTCCGCGCGTTCAACCGCTTCTACACGGGGGTGATCGGCGCCCTCGACTACGAGCGCCACCTGTACGCCCCGTACACCCTGACCGAGGCCCGCGTGCTGTACGAACTCGCGCACGCCCCCTACCTGGACGCGGCCGACCTGCGCGCCGGGCTGGGACTCGACGCCGGGTACCTGAGCCGGATCCTGAACCGCTTCGAGGAGAGCGGGCTGATCGGGCGGGAGCCCTCGCAGGACGATCCGCGGCGGCGCCGTGTCACGCTGACCGCGCGCGGGCGCGAGACCGCCGCACTGCTGGACGAGCGGGCCCGCGAGTCCGTCGGGGAACTGCTCGACGGCGTCGCGCCGGCGGACCGGGTCCGGCTGGCCGAGGCCATGCGGACCATCCGCGACATCCTGAGTGGGGAGAAGCGGGCCTCGGAGGTGGTGCTGCGGGAGCCGCTGGCCGGGGAACTGGGCTGGATCGTGCAGCGCAACGGCGCCCTGTACGCGGCCGAGTACGGGTGGAACGCCGAGTACGAGGGGCTCGTCGCCCGGATCGTCGCCGACTACGCGGAGGATCACGATCCGCATCTGGAGCGGGTGTGGATCGCCGAGCTGGCCGGGCGGCCCGTGGGCTGTGTGATGTGCGTACGGGACGACGCGCCCGGCACCGCGCGGCTGCGGCTGCTGCTCGTGGAGCCCGAGGCGCGCGGGCACGGCATCGGCGACCGGCTGGTACGGGCGGTGATCGACTTCGCCCGGGGGGCCGGCTACCGGGACCTGGTGCTGTGGACCAACGAGGTGCTCGACAGCGCCCGCCGCCTCTACCAGCGGCACGGTTTCGTCCTGGCCGCCGAGCGGCCCCACCGCTCCTTCGGCAAGGACCTGGTCGGCCAGGACTGGCGGCTGACGCTGCGGGGGCCGGCCGAGTGACACGCAGGCCCCCCGAACATGCCCACCGCCTCCGCCGGCCCTGCCCCGGCCAGGCCGACCCCGCGCCCTGCCACTGGCGCACCGCCTCCCGGGCCGTCCGGTGGGCCGTGACCGGCGGCTCGCGCTGTGTGGATCGAGCATGCGGCGGGCGGGGCGAGTAGGGTCCCTGCCCATGAAGCTGGCGTTCTCCACTCTCGGTGTCCCCGGCCTGCCCGTCCCGGAGGTCCTCGCGCTCGCGACCGCGCACGGCTACCACGGTGTCGAGGTGCGCGCCCATCCCGAGGAGCCGGTGCACCCGGGCCTGGCTCCCGCCCAGCGCGCCGAGACCGCGGCCCTGTTCCGGGACGCGGGGGTCGAGTTGCTCGGCCTCGCCGGGTACGCGCGTGTCGCGGCCCCGGGCGAGGACGCGCCCGTCCTCGCGGAGATCCGGGACCTTCTGCGGCTGGCCCACGACCTGGGCGCGCCCTTCGTCCGTGTCTTCCCCGGCGCCGCCCCGGACCGGCCCCGCGAGGAGTCGGACGCGATCGCCGCCCGGCGGCTCGGCACCGCGGCCGAGGACGCCGCCGCCCTGGGTGTCCGGATCCTGCTGGAGACGCACGACTCGCACCGCACCGGCGCCGACGCGATCCGCATCCTCGGCCCGGTCGGGCACCGGCAGGTGGGCGCGCTGTGGGACGTGATGCACACCTGGCTGGGCGGTGAGCAGCCGTCGGACACCTACGCGGCCCTCGCACCGCACCTGGGCTACGTCCAGGTCAAGGACATCGCCTCCGCCGAGGACACCACCCCGCTGCCGCTCGGCACCGGAGTGCTGCCGCTCACCGAGTGCGTGGACGTGCTGTCCCGGCACCACTGGGACGGCTGGCTGTGCTGGGAGTACGAGAAGCGCTGGTACGAGGGGGCGGCGCCGCTTGCGGACCTGCTCGGCGCCGGCCGCGAGCACCTGCTGAGGATGCTGGGCGAAGCGGCCTAGCCCGGACAGACCTGGCCCCCGGCCGGTCCGCCCCGCGCGCAGCCGCCGCCCGCGCGAAATTCGCTGGCCGGGGCGTCGGCGCCCGGTTACCCTCCCCCGGTGATCCAGCCACCGGGGCCGTGCGCCCGCCTCCGCTCATGAGCCTCACCCGCTCGCTCGTCGACGTACGCCCCCTGCGCACCTCACCCGTCTTCCGGCGGCTGCTGATCGGACGGACCGTGTCCGTGCTGGGCGGGTTCATGACCATGGTGACGGTCATGTACCAGGTCTGGGACCAGACCCGCAGCACCGCGTGGACCGGTGCCGTGGGGCTGGCCCAGGCGCTGCCGCTGGTGGTGTTCGGGCTGTTCGCCGGGGCGTGGGTGGACCGGGCCGACCGGCGCCGGGTCTACCTCACGGCGACCGTCGGCCAGGCGGCCTGCTCGCTGCTGCTCGCCGTGCAGGGCTTCACCGGGCACGTGCCGCCGGCGGTCGTCCTGCTGCTCGTCGCCGTGCAGTCGGGCTTCGGCGCGCTGGGCGCCCCGGCCGCCGGGGTGTTCGTGCCGCGGCTGCTGCCCAAGGAGCAGGTGGCCGCCGGGCTGGCGCTCCAGCAGGTGACCGGTCAGTCGATGATGCTGCTCGGCCCCGCCCTGGCCGGGCTGCTGCTGGGCTGGTTCGGCATCGGTGTCTGCTATCTGCTGGACGCCCTCAGCTTCGGCCTCGCCTTCTACGGCGCCCTCGGGCTGCCGGCGCTGCCGCCGCAGGGCGAGCCGTCGCGGGCCGGGCTGCACGGGGTGCTGGACGGGCTGCGCTTCCTCGCCGGGCACCGGGTGGTGCGGGGGGCGCTGATCACCGACCTCGCCGCCACCGTGCTGTCGTTCCCGGTGAGCCTGTTCCCGCTGGTGAACGCCGAGCGGTTCGGGGACGATCCGCGCACCCTCGGCCTGTTCCTGTCGGCGCTGGCGGTGGGCGGGGTCGCCGCGACCGCGCTGTCCGGGCCGCTGACCCGGCTCGCCCGGCCGGGACCGGTGATGCTGTGCGCGTCCGCCACCTGGGGCGCGGCCCTGGTGCTGTTCGGCCTGGCCGGCAACCCCTGGCTGGGCCTGGCCCTGCTCGCGCTGGCCGGTGCGGCGGATGCCACGGCCGTGGTCTCGCGCTCCACGATCGTGCAGACCCGCACCCCGGACGCGCTGCTCGGCCGGGTGACGGCGGCCGAGCAGATCGTCGGCCAGGCGGGTCCCAGCCTCGGCAACGCGCGCGGCGGTCTGCTCGCCGGCTGGACCTCGGGCACGACCGCGCTGATCAGCGGCGGCCTGCTGTGCGTGCTGGCGGTGGCGGCGGTCGCGACGGCCACGCCGGAACTGCGGGACGGGGCTAGCGCGGTGCCGGACGCACCGTGAGCGGTGCGGTGCCGTCGACGCACCAGTCCAGGACCGCCGGCCAGGAGCCGTACCCGGCGTCCAGGTCGAGGTGGGCGGCACCGGGCAGGACGTCGGCGGGGATGCCGAGCGGCTCGGCGAAGACGGTGTCCGCGCCCCCGGGGCAGTACGGGTCGTCGTCGCCCGCGACCAGCCGCGTCGGCCCGGGCAGCGTGAAGTCGAGCGCGGGCGGGGCGAAGGCGGCCACCTCCGGGTGCCGGGCGAGGACGGGACCGGAAGGCGGGGAGACGAGCAGTACCCGGTCCGCGTACCGCTGCTGCTTCATGCCCCGGGCGGCGGCGTGCAGCCACAGCACGGCGGACAGGCTGTGGGCCACCACGACCCGCTCCTCGGGTCCGTTCAACTCCTCCAGGTGGCGGGCGAGTTCGCCGAGCCAGACGTCCAGGTCGGGGTCGTCGGCGTCGGGCAGCTGCGGGTAGCCGACCCGGTGGCCGAGGGCGGTGAGCCGGCCGGCGAGCCAGTGCTGCCAGTGCTCCGGCGGGCGGTGGTTCTGCCAGCCGTGCAGGATCAGGTACGCGCGTGTGGTCATGCGGGTGATCCTCCACGGCCGGCGCCCACCGGTCCAGCGATCTCGTGGAAGCCGGGGAACGCCCGGACGCGCCCCGCCAATGCGCGGCCGGCCGGCCCTTCGTGGTTACTGTGCATTCCCTTGACGGAAAGAAACTTCCCGGATATTGGTGACTCCTCGGAAGTTTCCTTCAGCGGTTCTCCTCGGGAAGGAGCGCACGTGCACCACACCAGCACGGGAAGCGGCACCGGCACGGGAGGCACGGAGAGCTCCGCAGGCGCGGGCGGGTCCAGGGCACGGCCGTCCCGACGCGCCGTCCTCGCCGCGACCGCCGGCCTCACCGCCGCGCTGACCGTACCGACGACCGCCCACGCCGCCACCCCGGACGACCGGCGGCTGCGCGCCCTGATCTCCGGCATGACACTTCAGGAGAAGGTCGGCCAGCTCTTCGTGATGCGGGTCTACGGCCACTCCGCCACCGCCCCCGACCAGGCCGACATCGACGCCAACCTCCAGGAGATCGGCGTCCGCACCGCCGCCGAGCTGATCGCCGAGTACCGGGTCGGCGGCATCATCTACTTCGCCTGGGCGCACAACACCCGCGACCCGCACCAGATCGCCGAGCTGTCCAACGGCATCCAGCGGGCCTCCCTGGACCAGCCGCGCGGCCTGCCGGTGCTCATCGCCACCGACCAGGAGCACGGCGCGGTGTGCCGGATCGGCAAGCCCGCCACCCTGTTCCCGGGTGCCATGGCGATCGGCGCGGGCGGCTCCCGCTCCGACGCCCGCGCCCTCGGCCGGATCTCCGGCGCCGAGCTGCGCGCGATGGGCGTCAACCAGGACTACTCCCCCGACGCCGACGTCAACGTCAACCCGGCCAACCCGGTCATCGGCGTCCGCTCCTTCGGCGCCGACCCGGAGGCCGTGGCCGGGCTGGTCGCCGCCGAGGTGAGGGGCTATCAGGCCGCGGGGGTCGCCGCGACCGCCAAGCACTTCCCGGGCCACGGGGACACCGCCGTCGACAGCCACTACGGCTTCCCGGTCATCACCCACAGCCGCGAACTGTGGGAGGAGCTGGACGCCGTACCCTTCCGGGCCGCGATCCGGGCGGGCATCGACTCGATCATGACCGCGCACATCCAGTTCCCGGCCCTGGACGACTCCGGCGACCCGGCGACCCTCTCCCGCCCGATCCTCACCGGCATCCTGCGCGAGGAACTCGGCTACGACGGTGTCGTGATCACCGACTCGCTCGGCATGCAGGGCGTGCGCACCAAGTACGGCGACGACCGGGTGCCGGTGCTCGCCCTCAAGGCCGGCGTGGACCAGCTGCTCAACCCGCCGTCGTTGGAGGTGGCCTGGAACGCGGTGCTGAAGGCCGTACGGGAGGGCGAGCTGACCGAGGCCCGCCTCGACGAATCGATCCTGCGCATCCTGCGCCTGAAGGCCCGGCGCGGACTCTTCGACCACCCCTGGGCCGACCCGGCGGGCGTCGACCGCACGGTGGGCACCAAGGCCCACCTGGCCACGGCCGACCGCATCGCCGAACGCACCACCACCCTGCTGGTCAACGAGGACGCCGCCCTGCCCCTCGACCGCCGCACGCAGCGCAGGCTCCTGGTCGTCGGCGCCGACCCGGCCTCCCCGTCCGGCACCACCGGCCCGCCCACCGGCGTGCTCGCCGCCGCCCTCACCGAACTGGGCTTCACCGCCACGGCCCTGTCCACCGGCACCGCGCCGTCCGCCACGGCCATCGACCAGGCGGTCACCGCCGCGAGGGACGCGGACGCGGTGATCGTCGCCACGTACAACGTGACGGCGTCCAGCACCCAGCGCACCCTGGTGGACCGCCTGCTGGCCACGGGCCGGCCGGTGGTCGCGGTGGCCGTCCGCAACCCGTACGACATCGCCCACCTCCCCGCCGTCCGGGCCTGCCTGGCCACGTACTGCTGGACGGACGTCGAACTGCGCGCGGCGGCCCGGGTGATCGCGGGCCGGGTGGCACCGCGCGGCAGGCTGCCGGTGCCGGTGCAGCGGGCGGACGACCCGACGCGGGTGCTCTACCCGATCGGCCACGGCCTGACCTATTAGAGGCACCCGCGCACCGTCCGGCGTCTCCTCCGTACGGCCCCCTTCCGGCTGCGGCATATGCCAGGGATGACCGATCCTGGCCGGGACGGGGAGCCGACGCCCCCGCGCGACGGAGGAGGCGCCGTGACAGTCCTGACCCGGATCCCCCTGGAGGGCGGGGGCTTCCTCCTGGTCGAGGCACCGGCCGGCCTGGAGGGACCGGTGAAGGCCGGGCGCGTCGGGGAGTTCCTGCACGAGGCGCCGCGGACCCTTCAGGAGGCGCTGGAACCGGTCACCCAGGCGGCCCAGACCGCCCTGGACCAGCTGCGCAAGGCCCGCCCCGACGGGATCACCGTCGAGTTCGGGGTGGACCTCGCGGTCGAGGCCGGTGCGGTGATCACCAAGGGCCGGGCCACCTGCCACCTCCAGGTGACGATGTCCTGGCAGGACGCGCGTGGCTAGCACCGGCGGGAGACCGGACGCGGGCCTGCCCTCACTCCTTCCGATGGCAGTGGCCCAACTGCTCGCGCCGGACGGGAGCGTGACCGGGACGGGTTTCCTGGTCGCCGAAGACGTCCTCGTCACCTGCGCACACGTCGTACGGGCCGCCGGGGCGGGGCCCGAGGAACCGGTGCTGCTGACGTTCCCGAACGTGCTGGGCACCCACGGGCTGGAGGGGCGCGTCGAAGGCTGGCGCGCGCCCGGGAACGACGACGTCGCCTTCGTACGCCTGGAGGCCGCGCCACCCGGCACGAGAGTCCTGCCGCTGGGCTCCGCGGAGGGGTGCGCGGGCCACAAGATCCGGTCGTACGGGTTCCCGGCGCAGGCACCGCCGGCCGGGCACTCCGGCTACGGCCGGGCGGGCGACCTGCTGCCGGCCACCGCGAACAGGGGCGCGCTCCTCCAACTGACCGAGGCCAACGACATCACCACCGGCTTCAGCGGCGGCCCCGTCCTCGACCTGAGGACCGGCCTCGTCATCGGCATGGTCACCGAGATCACGGCGCCCGACCCGGTCGCGCGCGGACAGAACATCGCCTACGCCACCCCGACCGAGGTCCTGCGCGGGATCCGCCCCGGGCTGACCGCCCAGCAGGTGTGCCCGTACCGGGGCCTGGAGCCGTTCACGGCCGAGCACGCGCACTGGTTCCAGGGACGGGGCGAGGCCGTACGGCAGGTACTGGCGAACCTGGCGGGCGGGCGCCGCCTGACCCTGCTCCTGGGGCCGTCCGGCTCGGGCAAGTCGTCGCTGATCCAGGCGGGTGTGCTGCCGGCGTTGGCGGAGGGGGCGGTGCCGGGGAGTGACCGGTGGCTGCCGGTGCTGGCCCGGCCGCGGCGGGACCTGGCGGCCGAGATCGAGAGGGCCGGGCTGCCGGGTGCCGCCCGCGACGGGATCGTGGCGGCGGTCCGGCGCAGACTCGCGGCCGAACCGGCCGCCGAGCGGGTCCTGCTGGTCGTCGACCAGTTCGAGGAGTTCCTCACCGAGTCCTCCGAGGACCCGCGACGGCCGCCCACGGCCGTCGCCGCGGAACTCGCCGCGCTGGCCGGCTCGCACGCCCCGGTCAGCGTGATCCTGGTCATGCGGGACGACTTCTATCACCAACTGGCCGCGCAGACGCCGAAGGTGCTGAAAGCGGCGATGCCGGGACTGCTCAACGTGCCGGGCACCTTGAGCGAGGACGACCTGCGCGCCATCATCACCCTGCCCGCCGACGACGTGGGGCTGCGTTTCCAGCCGGGACTGCCGGAGCAGCTCATCGCCGACGTCCTCGCCACGAGCCCCGGGACCGCCACCGCGAGGCAGGCGCCGGCCACCGTACTGCCGCTGCTGGAGCTGACGCTGGAGCAACTGTGGGACCGGCGGCAGGACGGGTACCTCACCCATGACGCCTACCGGAACATCGGGGCGGTCGGCGGCAGTCTGACGACGTGGTGCGAGAGAGCGCTGGACGAGATGTCGCCCCGCCAGGAGGAGATCGCGAGAAGCGTCCTCACCTCGCTGGTGCGTCCCGCCGACCCGGACCGGCGTATCCCGGCCGTCCGCGCGCAGGTTCCGCTGGACGAACTGCGCGACCTGGGGGCCGGGCCGGGCAACGTGCCCGACGGCGAAGTGGACGCGGTCATCGCCTCCCTCGCCCGTCACCGCATCATCACCACGCAGACCCTCCCCGAACACGACCGGCCCGACGCCCCTCCGGGCGTACCGGTGGCGGAACTCATCCACGACGCCCTGATCCGCGACTGGGACTCCCTGCGGACATGGCTCGACTGGGACCGCGCCTTCCACGAGTGGCTGGAGCGCACCCGGGAGAGACAGCGGCGCTGGTCCGAGAAGCACGACCCCGGCGACCTTCTCGCCGGCACGGCGCTGGCGGACGGCATCAAGTGGTCGGGGCGGTGGGGACTGCCGGACGACATCGCCGCGTACCTCACCGCGAGCCGCCACCACCAGGAGGCGGCGGCCCGGCGCCGCACACGCGTCATCACCGTGCTGGCGACGCTGCTGGTGCTGGCGCTGCTGGCCGGCGCGGTGGCGTTCTGGCAGCGGCGAACGGCGGTCGAGGAGCGGCAGGCGGCGCTGTCACGGCAGTTGGCCGCCCAGTCCGACACCATCCGCGGGACGAACGCCGAACTGGCCTCGCTCCTGGCCATCCAGGCCTACCGCACCAGCCCCACGGCCGAGGCGCTCCAGAGCCTTCGCACCGCCGCCTCGCTCCCCCTGCAGCGACGCCTGTCCGGTCACACCGAAGCGGTGGCCGCCGTCGCGTACAGCCCGGACGGCAGGACCCTCGCCACCGGCGGCTACGACCGCACGGCACGGCTGTGGGACCCGGCCACCGGCCGGACACGCCACGTCCTGAAGGGACACACCGACCAGGTCTACGCCGTGGCGTTCAGTCCCGACGGCGCGACGCTGGCGACCACCGGACGCGACGGAACGACGTGGCTGTGGGACGTGGCCACCGGCGAGCCCCGGGCCAGGCTGGGGGGACACGACGGCGCGGTGGCGTCCGTGGCGTTCAGCCCGGACGGCAGGACGCTCGCCACCGCCCGCGAGGACACCGTGCAGTTGTGGGACCTGGTCGCCCACAAGGCGGGTGACGTGCTGCGGGGACACACCGACCTGGTCACCTCGGTGGCGTTCAGCCCGGACGGCGGGACGCTCGCCACCGGCAGCGCCGATCAGACCGTGCGGCTGTGGAACACGACCGCCGGCGGGGCACCCCACGTCCTGAAGCGGCACACCGCGCCTGTCACGTCGGTGGCGTTCAGCCGTGACGGCCGGCACCTCGCCACCGGCGGCACCGACTCCACCGTCCTGGTCTGGGACGTGGCCACCCGCACGGCTCGCACGGAACTGTCCACCGACACCGATTCGGTGACCTTCAGCCCCGACGGCAGAACCCTCGCGACCGGCGGCACGAGCTACCTGGGGGACTACGACGTCAAGCTGTGGGACGTGAGCACCGGCGCGACGGTCTCCTCCCTGTCGGGCCACAGCGACCATGTGCTCGGGACAGCGTTCGCCCCGGACGGCAGGACGCTCGCCAGCGCCGGCCGGGACCACACCGTACGGCTGTGGAACGTGTCCGCCGAGCGGAGCGGGACCACGCTGACCGGTCACACCGACTCGCTGACGTCGGTGGCGTTCGCTCCCGACGGCGGCACGTTGGCCACGGGCAGCGTCGACGCGACCGCCCGGCTGTGGGACGTGGCCACCGGCAAGGCCCGGCCGCCCCTGCGGGGACACGCCACGACGGTCGGTTCGGTGGCGTTCAGACCGGACGGCAAGGTCCTCGCCACCGGCAGCTTCGACGGCACCGCGGGGCTCTGGGACGTGGCGACCGGCGCCCGCCTGCACACCCTTCGGGGGCACGAGGACTCGGTGGACGCGGTGGCCTTCAGCCCGGACGGCAGGACGCTCGCCACCGGCAGCGCCGATCGGACCGTGCGGCTCTGGGACGGCGCCACGGGCGGGCTGCGCCGCACTCTGAGGGGCCACACGGATGACGTGCTCGCCGTCGCGTACAGCCCGGACGGCACGACCCTCGCCACCGGCGGCTACGACTACACCGTCCGGCTGTGGGAGGCGCGGACGGGCCGGCTCCGCCGGATCCTGCGGGGACACAACGGCCGGATCAACTCGGTGGCGTTCAGCCCCGACGGCAAGACGCTCGCCACCGGCAGCGGCGACCGGACGGCCCGGCTCTGGGACCCCAGGACCGGCCAGACCCGTACCACCCTGCTCGGACACACGCAGGAGATCTATGCCGTGGCCTTCAGCCCCGATGGCAGGACCCTTGCCACGGGCAGCAGCGACCACACGGCACGGCTGTGGGACAGCGGCTCCGGCAGGGCCCTCTTCACGCTGACCGGACACACCTACACGGTGACCGACGTGGCGTTCAGCCCTCGCGGTCACACCCTTGCCACAGGGAGCGTCGACTTCACCGCGCGGCTGTGGAAGGTCGGTCTTCCCCGGCCCGACGCGGCGGTCCGCAAGATCTGCCGTGCCGTCGCCCGGGATCTCACGCCGCAGGAGCGCACCTCGTACCTGCCGGGCCAGTCGGTCGGCCCCGTCTGCCCTTCGCGCTGACGGCGGGCCGCATCGGCCCGCCGCCAGTCCTTCCCCCGGCGCGGGCTACGGCCGCAGCGCCGGCTCCCTCTCCGTGTCCCGTACGTCCAGCTTCGCGTCGTACCCGGCCAGCGGCCTGCCCTGGGCGACGGTGGTCGGCGAGGCGCCGGCCCAGGCCAGGATGCGGGCGGTGGCCAGGGACTTCTCCTCGGGGATCAGGCCCGCGACGTTCGCGCCGTGGTTCGCCCCGGGGGCCGTGAAGACGTACGCGTCACGGGCGCCCGCGCCGAGGCGGAAGCGCTCGGAGCCCCAGGGGTCGTTCTGGCCGTAGACGAAGAGCATGTGGTCGGCGTGGTGGCGGACCCATGTGTCCACGTCCCGCATGGCGTCCGGCTGGAAGCGCATCGGGATGGAGCGGGGGACGAAGTTGCGCGGGGGCTGGTAGCCGTAGCGGATCAACTTCCGTTCGATGTACGGGAAGTGGATCGTCGGGGCGCCCAGCTGTGTGCCCGCCTGGTAGTAGTACGGGGTGTACGTCTCCAGGCCCTGGTCGGTGTAGGCGGAGAAGCCGGAGATGGTGTCGACCGAGTTCCAGATCTCGTCGTCGGTCGCGGTCGCCGCGTCCGCCGGGACGGTGTCGCAGTCCTTCAGGAGGCTGTACTGCCAGAAGCCCCAGACGTAGTCGAGGACGACCGCCTCGTAGGCCTTGTCCAGGCTGCCGATGGTGCTGAAGGTGTAGCCGTTCTCGGCCGCGTACGCAGCGTACTTCCTCTCCAGCGGCTCGCGGCGCACCAGCGCCTCCCGCTGGACCGCGTTCAGCCGGTCCCGGCACTCCTTGGTGCCGACCCGCTCGAAGAAGCGGTCGTACGCGGAGTCCTCCTTGTTCACGACGTCGTTGGGGGCGACGTAGGCCACCACGCCGTCCATGTCACGGGGGTAGAAGCGCTCGTAGTACGTGGCCGTCATGCCGCCCTTGGAGCCGCCGGTGGCCAGCCAGTTGGCGGAGTAGACCGGCTTCAGGGCCTCGTACACGCGGTGCTGGTCGCTGGCCGCCTGCCAGATGTCGAGCGTGGACCAGTCGGCCGGGGCCGGGCGGGACGGCGTGAAGAAGCGGTACTCCAGGGAGACCTGGTTGCCGTCCACGATCTGGGTGGGCTCGCGGCGCGAGGGGGTCGTGGAGACGTTGTAGCCGCTGGTGTAGAAGACCGTGGGGCGGCTCGTGTCCTTGTGCAGCACGGTGATGCGCTGCTGGAAGGTGCCCCGGCCGGGGTGGCGGTGGTCGACCGGCTGGGTGTAGTTCAGGACGAAGTAGCGGTAGCCGGGGTACGGCTTCTCCTGGACGAGGCTCATGCCGGGTATCGACAGGAGCCGGTCCTTGATGTCGGCGGGCTCGGACCCGGCGGCGGTGGCCGCGCCGGCCGCCGTGCCCAGGGTTCCCATGAACACCGTGAGCGCCAGCAGCCATCTGAGCGCCTTGCGCATGCGCACTCTCCCCTGTGAGACAGATGTGCGCCGGAAGCTATCCCAGCAACTGCCGTACCACCAGAGGGAATTGAGCGCACCGCGTCACCGGCCGGGCGCACGGCCCGCGTTCAGCACAGGATCCAGCCCGAGCTGACCGAGTACCTGCCCACCGAGCCCTTGATCCACACGCAGCGGTGGCCGGCGTGCACGGTCACCGGGCCGGCGTGGTGCCTGTAGCGGCCCTTGTCGACGACCGGCCGGTTGCCGCGGGCCTGCACGCTGACCGACATGGTCCGGGTGGGCCCGGGCTGTCTGGCGACGGTGACGGCGCAGACGTAGCCGTTCCGCTTGTAGACGTGGGTGACGCCGGACTTGAACGGCAGCGTCCGCACCTCGCGCCCGGCGCAGCCGCCCGCCTGCTCGGCCTGCGCGGCCCCCGTCGCCGTGAGCCCGAGCACCCCCGACGCGGCCAGCACGGCCGCGGCGAGCGCCAGTCGCCGGCGTATCGCACCACTGTCCACTGTCGTCCTCCCCGTCCCGGTCACGCACCCCCGTGTCCGTACTGATGTACGGACGCACGGGTGTGCCGGATGGTTGCACGACCGTCAGGGAGACGACCCGGCCGAAGCGCCTCGGTCCGCTTCGCGGGACTCTCAGCGGGAGGCGCCGACCGGCTCCTCCGGCTCGGACTGGCCGACGAAGGTCCGCCACAGCTCGGCGTACCGGCCGCCCCGGGCCAGCAGCTCCTCATGAGTGCCGTCCTCCACGACCCGGCCGTGGTCCATCACCACCACGCGGTCCGCGCGGGCGGCGGTGGTCAGCCGGTGGGCGACCACCAGCGTCGTACGGCGGCCCGCCAGGCGGTCGGTGGCCTGGTTGACCTGGGCCTCGGTGGCCAGGTCCAGGGCGGCCGTGGCCTCGTCGAGGAGGAGGATGTCCGGGTCGACCAGTTCCGCGCGGGCGAGGGCGATCAGCTGGCGCTGGCCCGCCGAGAGGTTGCGGCCGCGCTCGGCGACCTCGTGCAGATAGCCGCCCTCCAGCGTGGCGATCATCTCGTGCGCGCCGACCGCGCGGGCCGCCGCCTCCACCTCGGCGTCGGTGGCGTCGGGGCGGCCGTAGGCGATGGCGTCGCGGACGGTGCCCGGGAAGAGGTAGGCCTCCTGCGGGACGACCCCGAGCCGGTGGCGGTACGACGTGAGGTCCAGGGCGCGCAGGTCCGTGCCGTCGACCGTGACCCGCCCGGCGGTCGGGTCGTAGAACCGCGCGACCAGCTTGACCAGGGTCGACTTGCCGGCGCCCGTCTCGCCGACGAAGGCGACCGTCTGCCCGGCCGGGATCGTCAGGTCGATGCCGGACAGCGCCTCCTCCTCGCCGCCGTACGCGAAGTGCACGTCGTCGAAGGCGATGTCCCCGCGCAGGGACAGCACGTCGAGGGGTTCGTCGGCGGTCCGTGTGGACGTCGGCTCGCGCAGCAGCTCCTGGATGCGGCCCAGGGAGACGGTGGCCTGCTGGTAGCCGTCGAAGACCTGGGAGAGCTGCTGGACGGGCGCGAAGAACAGGTCGATGTAGAGCAGGTACGCCACCAGGGCGCCGGTGGTCAGCGTGGCCGCCTCCACCCGGCCCGCGCCCGCGATCAGCACGGCCGCCGCGGCGACCGAGGACAGCAGCTGCACGAACGGGAAGTAGACGGATATCAGCCGCTGGCCGCGGATGCGGGCGCTGCGGTAGGCGTCGCTGCGCTCGGCGAACCGCCGCCCGCCGTCCCGCTCCCGCCGGAAGGCCTGCACGATCCGCAGCCCGGCCACGGTCTCCTGGAGGTCGGCGTTCACCGTCGACACCCGCTCGCGGGCGAGTTCGTACGCCTTCACGCTCGCCCTGCGGAAGAAGAAGGTGGCCACGATCAGCGGGGGCAGGGTGGCGAAGACGACCAGCGCGAGCTGGAGGTCGAGCACCAGCAGCGCGACCATGATCCCGAAGAAGGTGACGACCGAGACGAACGCGGTGACCAGACCGGTCTGGAGGAAGGTGGAGAGCGCGTCGACGTCCGTCGTCATCCGGGTCATGATCCGGCCGGTCAGCTCGCGCTCGTAGTAGTCCAGGCCGAGCCGCTGGAGCTGCGCGAAGATCTTCAGCCGCAGCGTGTACAGCACGCGTTCGCCGGTACGCCCGGTCATCCGGGTCTCGCCGATCTGCGCGGCCCACTGGACGAGCACGGTCAGCAGGCCGAGCAGGGCCGCGGACCAGACCGCGCCGATCGCCATCTTCGTGACGCCCGAGTCGATGCCGTGCCGGATCAGCACCGGCAGCAGCAGGCCGGCGCCCGCGTCGACGGCGACCAGCAGCAGGCTGACGAGCAGGGGCAGGCGGAAGCCGCGCAGGAGGCGGCGCAGGCCGTAGGAGTCCTCGGGCTGGACGGCGCGGGTCTCGTCGACGTCGGGGACGTCGGTGGCCGGGGGCAGCGCCTCGACCTGGGCGAGCAGCTCCGGGGTGGCCGGGGTGCCGGTCAGCGCCGGGTCCCCGGCGTTCTTGGGCTCCCGGTCACCGCTCCACAGCCGGGGGGTGACGCCCCGCTCGGCGTCGAACTCGGCCTCCAGCTCGTCGCGGACGGAGGTGTCCTCCCGGCGCTCGGCCGGCACGGCCCGCCCCGGGGAGACCCCGCCCAGCTCGTCCGGGTCGGTGAGCAGACGGCGGTAGAGGGCCGAGCGCTCCTGGAGCTCCTCGTGGGTACCGAGGTCGGCGAGCCGGCCGCCGTCGAGCACGGCGATGCGGTCGGCGAGGTTGAGGGTGGAGCGGCGGTGGGCGATGAGCAGGGTCGTACGGCCCTCCATCACGTGCTTCAGCGCCTCGTGGATCTCGTGCTCGACGCGGGCGTCCACGGCCGAGGTGGCGTCGTCCAGGACCAGCAGGCGCGGATCGGTGAGCAGGGCGCGGGCGAGGGCGATGCGCTGGCGCTGGCCGCCGGAGAGGGTGAGGCCCTGCTCGCCGACCTTGGTGTCGTAGCCCTCGGGCAGCTCCCTGATGAACCGGTCGGCCTGGGCGGCGCGGGCGGCGGCCTCGATCTCCTCCTGGCCGGCGTCCGGGCGGCCGTAGGCGATGTTGTTGCGGACGGTGTCGGAGAAGAGGAACGAATCCTCCGGGACCAGTCCGATCGCGGCCCGCAGCGAGTCCAGGGTCAGCTCGCGGACGTCGTGGCCGCCGATCAGGACGGCGCCGTGCGTGACGTCGTAGAAGCGCGGCAGGAGCAGGGACAGGGTGGACTTGCCGGAGCCGGAGGAGCCGACGACGGCGAGGGTCTCGCCGGGCCGGATCTCGAAGCTCAGTCCGTCCAGCACGGGCCGCTCGTGGTCGTAGCCGAAGGACACGTCGTCGAACTCGACGGTCGCGGGCGCGTCGGCGGGGAGGGTCTTGGTGCCGTCCTTCAGGGTCGGCTCGGTGTCGATCAGCTCCAGGACGCGCTCGGTGCCGGCGCGGGCCTGCTGGCCGACGGTGAGGACCATCGCGAGCATGCGGACGGGGCCGACCAGCTGGGCCAGGTAGGTGGAGAAGGCGACGAAGGTGCCGAGCGTGATGTGCCCGCGTACTGCGAGCCAGCCGCCGAGGGCCAGCATGGCGACCTGGCCGAGCGCGGGCACCGCCTGGAGGGCCGGGGTGAAGGTGCTGTTGAGGCGGATCGTGCGCAGGCGGGCCGCGAACAGCCGGCGGCCGACCTCGCGCAGCTTGTTCGTCTCCTGGTCCTCCTGCCCGAAGCCCTTCACCACGCGGACGCCGCTGACCGCGCCGTCCACCACGCCGGCCACGGCGGCGGCCTGGGCCTGGGCGTACCAGGTGGCCGGGTGGAGCCTGGTGCGGCTGCGTCTGGCGATCCAGCCGAGGGCGGGCGCGACGGCCAGCGCGACCAGGGTCAGCGGCAGCGACAGCCACGCCATGATCGCCAGGGACATGAGGAAGAGCAGGATGTTCCCGATGGTCATCGGGAGCATGAAGAGCAGGCCCTGGATCAGCTGGAGGTCGCTGGTGGCACGGCCGACGACCTGCCCCGTGGACAGCTCGTCCTGGCGGCGGCCGTCCAGCCGGGTGATCGTGCCGTACATCTCGGTCCGCAGGTCGTACTGGACGTCGAGGGCGAGCCGGCCGCCGTAGAAGCGGCGGATGTAGGTGAGGGCGTAGACGAGGAGGGCCGCGCCGATCAGGGCGCCGGCCCAGGGGGCCATGGCGCGGGTGTGCGCGCCGATCACGTCGTCGATGATCACCTTGGTGAGCAGCGGGACGACGGCCAGGACGGCCATGCCGGCGAGGGAGGAGCCGAGGGCGAGGACGACGTCCTTCGGATGCCGCCAGGCGTACCCCGCCAGGCGTCGTGCCCATCCCCGTTGCGCTGCCACGCCGGTGCCTCCTGGTTCTGGCCGTGCTCTACCGCAGACGTCAACGCGTTCGGGGGGTGATTTCATCCCGCCGTAACAGTCGCCGGGTCAGAGGGGCCGTCGGGCAGCAGGGTCGGGCCCTCGAAGGTCTGGTCGGACCCGGCGGCGGCCGGACAGGTGGCCGCCGCCGGGCCGGCGGTGAGGGTGGGCAGGGTGCGCCAGGGTCAGCCGCGCGGCGGTACGGCGACGAACGCCTCGGCCGGCCGGCTGGTCGGGGTGTAGCGGGTGACGCCGGCGGTGGTCGGCACCAGGTCCTTGTGGATCGCCTTGGCGACGTTCTGGATGGTGGTGACGCCGTAGCTCATGGTGCTGTTGTCCTGCGTCAGCACGGTGATCATGTAGTCGCGGCCGGCGCCGTTGAAGGTGCCCAGGCTGTGCACGCGCCAGCCGTGCGTGGAGCGCTGCAGCCAGCCGTTCTTCACGTGCACGGCGACGGAGGACGGCGCGCCCGCCGGGGTGCCCCAGCGCTGCGAGGAGACGACCTGGCCCATCAGCTTCAGGATGTAGGCGCGGGCGTTGTCGCTCAGCACGCTGTTCTTGGCGGTGACGAGTTTGAGGAGCTTCTGCTCGTCGGTGACGTTCTCCTGGGTCAGACCCCAGTAGCCGTTCGCGCCGGGCACGGTCTTGGTCATGCCGGCGGCGGACAGGAAGCCCTTGATCTTCGTCATGCCGAGCTGCTTCCAGAGCTTGCTGGTCGCGTTGTTGTCGGACTGGGTGATCATGGCCTTGGCGAGCGACTGCTCGGTACTGGTCAGGTACCGGTTGTGCTTCTTCGCGTCCCACAGCAGCGTGGCGAGCACGGTGACCTTGACCGTGCTGGCCGAGTCGTAGGCACTGGTGGCCCGCAGGGTGCAGGTGGTCTTGGTGCTGCGGTCGTACAGGCCGATGGCGACCGTGCCCTTGCGGTTGGTGAGGGCGGCCGTGATGTCCTTCTTCAGCTTGGCGGCCAGGCCGGCCTTGGCCGAGGTACAGGTCACGGTGGGCGTGGCCGCGGCGGCCGGGGTGGCGGCGGCGACCGTCGGTATGAGCAGCGCGGCACTGAGGGCAGCCGCGAGCGCGCCGGCCCGGCCGGATGTCCGGTGAGTCATGAAAGGTCCCCCTTGAATGTCGTACGGGCGTCCCCTGAACGCCGTTGAGCGCACCCGTGCGCTGCATGACTGGACTCGCCAGGGCGGGCGAAAGTTGTACGTGCGTTCGGAGAGCGGGAGTTTCTCACCGGGCTCTCACCATCTGGTGGGCAGCCGGAACGCCGGGGACGACAGGCGGGGTGGGCGGGCGGGTCCGGGGTGCCGGCCGCCGCCACGTGAACTCCCGCCAGCCGGCGTGGCGTTGAGGGGGACCTGCCCGCGAGGTCACCGAGGGGGCGCCTGCGGTCCTACTGGTCCCACTTGTTCCCTCACACCGGCGAAGGCGTTCTCGCCGCCGGGCGTGTCCCGCCCGCCGGCCCCCACCATGGCGGTGCCCGGCGCGCTGCCGGGCGGTCCGACTCCCCCCCTTTCCGGAGAGCCCTGTGAAGCAGCAGCTCCGCGGCTGGACGCTCGCCGCCGCCCTCGCCCTGACCGCCGCGCTCGTGCCCGCCGGGACCGCGACGGCGCGCGCCGCCCAGCCCTCGTGTCCCGACGGCTCCGTGTGTCTGTGGAGCGACGAGGGCTTCGGCGGCTCGTACTGGGAGTGGACGGCCCGCAGCGGCTACCGCGACCTGCCGCCGAGCCTCCACGACCACGTGGGCTCCTTCGTCGCCTCGACCCGCGCCTGCTTCATCGACTGGGGCCCGGTGGCGAAGCGGGACGTCTTCAACGCCGACTGGCGCTCCCGCTACCTCGGCGACTTCGGCGGCCGGATGGACGGGGTGGGGCCGGGCGGCTGCTGAGGGGGTGGCAAGGCCGCCGAGGACGCGTACCCGGCTCCGCGGGTACGACCGGGACAGTGGCCTGAATCGGAAAACCGTACAGTGCGTTGGCTACAGTGGCTGGTGACGTGCACCGCATTGACGTCGCGCTCCAGGGATACGGGCGCGAACTCGTCGGCGCCGTCAGCGCGGTGAGGTCTGGCCCCGGCGGCCACCGGAGCCAGACCGCGGTGCATGCGCCGGGTGGGTCCGGCCGATCAGAGGCCGGTCGGACTCACCTCGCCGTCCGGCGAAGTCGTCCCCCTCGGCCCGAACCCGTCCACGTCGTCGCCTACTTGGCGAACGCCTGCACACACACCGCGACAAGGGGAGCCAGTGGCGTCAGGATCGCGACCGTGACCCGCGCCCACCGGGGCAGCGGTTCCGGCTCGCGTTCCGCGGTGCCACGCCTTCTCCTTGCCATGCCAGCGCTCCTCTCGCCGTAGCGTCCCGCGCTGCGGGATCCGGCCCTGGCGGACCGGAGCACTGGACGGCGATCGAAGCACCAGCGGCACAGAGCATACTGGCTCCCCCTGGCCGGGCCGGCACCTTCCGACCATCAAGTCACGTCGTGACGCGCGCAGTTGCAGCCGTCCGCCTGACCCAGGTGCGTCGGCGCGAACATCCGCAGGACGGCCGGGAGTACGACCACCGACGGGCCCGGGGAGCCGAGTGCCTTCGCCAGGTCCTGTTCCAGCGTCTCCGGGGTCGTACGGACCCCCGGCACGCCGAAGGACTCCGCGAGGGCGACGTAGTCCGGACGGTGGAGTTCCGTCGCCGTCGCCTGGCCGAAGGTGTCCGTCATGTACTCGCGGAGGATGCCGTAGCCGCCGTCGTCGACGATGAGCCAGGTGACCGGGAGGTCGTACTGGCGGGCCGTTGCCAGTTCGGCGATCGAGTAGAGCGCTCCGCCGTCGCCCGACACCGCGAGGACCGGGCGCGTCGGGTCCGCCGCCGCCGCGCCCAGGGCCGCCGGGAAGCCGTAGCCGAGGCCGCCCGCGCCCTGGGCCGAGTGCATGGTGTTGGGACCCTGCGCGTCGAAGGCCGACCAGGCCCAGTAGGCCAGGATCGTCATGTCCCAGAAGGACGGGGAGCCGGCGGGCAGGGCACGGCGGACCGACGCCAGCACGTCCAGCTCCAGGGTGAGTTCCTGGGCGGCGATGCGCTCGGACACGCGGGCCAGGAGGCCCCGTACCCGCTCGGGCGCCGAGGCGTCCGTCCGCTCCTCGACCGTCTCCAGCAGCGCCTGGAGGGCCGGGCGGGCGTCCGCGTGGATGCCGAGGGCCGGGTGGTTGGACTCCAGCTTGCCGAGGTCCGCCTCGATCTGGATCACCCGTCCCCGGGGCCTGAACGTGTGGTAGTTGGAGGACAGTTCGCCGAGGCCCGAGCCGACCACCAGCAGGACGTCCGCGTCCTCCAGGAAGTCCGTCGTGTGCCGGTCCTCCAGCCAGGACTGCAACGACAGGGGGTGGTGCCACGGGAAGGCGCCCTTGCCGCCGAAGGTCGTCACGACCGGCGCCTGGAGCTTCTCGGCGAGCTGGAGCAGCTTGCCCGACGCGTCCGCGCGGACGACCCCGCCGCCCGCGATGATCGCCGGGCGGGCGGCGCGGGACAGCAGGTCGGCCGCCACCGCGGTCAGTTCGGGGCGCGGGACCAGGTCGTCGGGGGTCGCGTCCATCGCCGTCACCACGGGCAGCGAGGTCTCGGCCAGCAGCACGTCCTGCGGGATCTCCACCCACACCGGGCCGTGCGGGGCCGTCAGGGCCGACTTCCAGGCCGCCGCGAGGGCGGAGGGGATCTGGGAGGGGGTGCGGACCGTGTGGACCGACTTCACCACGCCCCGGAACGAGGCCGCCTGGTCCGGGAGTTCGTGGAGGTAGCCGTGCCGGCCGCCGCCCAGGCCCGCCGTCGGGATCTGGCTGCTGATGGCCAGCACCGGCGCGCTGGCCGCCGCGGCCTCCTGGAGCGCGGCCAGGGACGTCAGCGCGCCCGGGCCCGTCGAGAGCAGCAGCGGCGCCGCCTCGCCGGTGATCCTGCCGTACGCGTCCGCCGCGAAGCCCGCGTTGTTCTCCACCCGCAGGCCCACGTAGCGCAGGGAGGAGCGGCGGAGCGCGTCGAACATGCCGAGGGCGTGCTGGCCGGGGAGGCCGAAGACGGTGGTCGCGCCCAGCCCGGCCAGCGTCTCCACGACCAGGTCTCCGCCGTTGCGCCCCGGGGGAGGGTTCAGGGCGGCGGTGATCTGCGCCGGTGTCGGGCGGAGTACCAGGTCGTGGTCGTGGGTCACTTCGCTTCCGCGTCCTTCCGGGCCGCCGCGATCTGGCGGCTCATGATGGTGGTGAGTTCGTACGCCGTGTGGGAGGCGGCGACCGAGGTGATCTCGGCGTGGTCGTACGCCGGGGCCACCTCGACGACGTCGGCCGACACCAGGTTGCAGCCGGCCAGGCCGCGCAGGATCTCCAGCAGCTCGCGGGAGGTCATGCCGCCCGCCTCCGGCGTGCCGGTGCCGGGCGCGTGGGCCGGGTCGAGGCAGTCGATGTCGATGGAGATGTACAGCGGGCGGTCGCCGATGCGCTGGCGCAGCTGGTCGGCGACCTCGTCGGCGCCCCGGCGGTAGATGTCGGCGGAGGTGACGATGCCGAAACCCATCTTCTCGTCGTCCGTCAGGTCCTGCTTGCCGTACAGCGGGCCGCGGGTGCCGACGTGGGAGAGGGCGGAGGTGTCGAGGATGCCCTCCTCCACCGCCCGGCGGAACGGGGTGCCGTGCGTGTACTCGGCGCCGAAGTAGGTGTCCCAGGTGTCCAGGTGGGCGTCGAAGTGGAGCAGGGCGACCGGGCCGTGCCTCTTGGCGACCGAGCGCAGCAGCGGCAGGGCGATGGTGTGGTCGCCGCCGAGGGTCATCAGGCGGGCGCCGGTGCCGAGCAGGTCGTCCGCGGCGGCCTCGATGGTCTCGACGGCCTCGTTGATGTTGAACGGGTTCACGGCGATGTCGCCGCCGTCCGCGACCTGGGCGAGGGCGAACGGGGAGGCGTCCTGCGCCGGGTTGTAGGGGCGCAGCAGCCGGGACGCCTCGCGGATGGCGTTGCCGCCGAAGCGGGCGCCCGGCCGGTACGAGACGCCGGAGTCGAACGGCACGCCCACGACGGCGACGTCGGCGGTGCCGACCTCGTCCAGGCGGGGCAGCCGGGCGAAGGTCGCGGGTCCGGCGTACCGCGGGATGCGGGAGGAGTCGACGGGGCCGCGGGGCGTCTCGTTGCTGCTCATGGTGAAATGCCTTCTTTCCAGCGCTTCATCGCGCTTGTACTGCTTTCCCTATGACTCTACTGGTGAGCCGGGACCGGTTCGGACGGGAGTTCGGAGGAGCGTCCGGCGAGGCGCTCGCGCCAGGTGGCGAGGACCGTCTCGTCGGTGGGCCTCGTGGCCAGGGAGACGGCGAGGTAGGCCGCGAGGGAGGCAAGCAGGCCGTAGTAGACGGGCTCGTTGGCGAGGATGCCGTAGCCGGCCATCAGGCCGATGACGGCGAGGCCGCCGACGATCACGGAGGCCAGCGCGCCCTGGACCGTGCCGCGCTTCCACAGCAGGCCGCCGAGGATGGGCACGAGCAGGCCGCCGACGAGGAGGTTGTACGCCACGGTGAGCGCCTCGACCACGTTGTTCAGGGCGATCGCGGTGCCGATCACGGCCACGCCCATGACGAGGATGAACGCGCGGTTGCCCTTGACCTCGTCGTGGTCCTCGCCGTCCCGTCGCACCACTCCCCGCAGGCGGGACCAGATGTCGTTGTTGGCGACCGTGGCGCAGGCGATCAGGGCGCCGGAGGACGTCGACATCACGGCGGCGAGGGCGGCGGCCAGGACCAGCCCGCGCACGCCGACGGGCAGCTCGTCCTTGACGATGGTGGCGAAGGCGTCGTCGGGGCTGCCCAGCTTGGGGTAGAGCACCTTGGCGGCCGTGCCGATCACCGCGCCGGCCAGGGCGTAGGCGAGGCAGTAGGTTCCGGCCACGGTGCCGCCCCATCTGGCGGTCCGGTCGTTGCGGGCGGTGAACACGCGCTGCCAGATGTCCTGGCCGATCAGCATGCCGAACGTGTAGATCAGGACGTAGGTGAAGATCGTCTCGCCGCCGATGCCCAGCGGGTCGAAGTACTCGGTCGGCAGCTTGGCCTTCATCTCGGAGAAGCCGCCCGCCTTGACGACCGCGATCGGCAGCAGCAGGAGCAGCACGCCGATGGTCTTGACGACGAACTGGACCATGTCCGTCAGGGTGATCGACCACATGCCGCCGAGGGTCGAGTACGCGACGACGATGGAGCCGCCGAGGATGATCGCGACCGTGCGGTTCATGTCGAAGAGCACGTCGAAGATCGTGGCGTAGGCGATGGTGGAGGTCACCGCCAGCATGAGGGTGTACGCCCACATGACCACGCCGGAGATCACGCCGGCCCGGCCGCCGTAGCGCAGGTCGAGCATCTCGGAGACCGTGTACACCTTCAGGCGGGCGATCCGGGCCGAGAAGAAGACCGACAGGGCGAGCAGGCCGAGGCCGATGGTGAAGACCATCCAGGCGCCGGAGAGGCCGTACTGGTAGCCGAGGCCCACGCCGCCGATGGTGGAGGCGCCGCCGAGGACGATCGCCGCCATGGTGCCGGAGTACATGGCGGGCCCGAGGCGGCGGCCGGCCACCAGGAACTCGCTCTTGGACTTGGCGCGGCGCATGCCCCACCAGCCCATGGCGAGCATGCCGGCGAGATAGACGACGATCACTGTGTAGTCGACGGCCATGGGGGCCCTCCTTCGCGCACTGTCCGGTGGCGTGTCGTGCAGGTGCTTCGGGGATGTGTCGGCAGCGGCTCGCGGGGACATCCGCCCGTACCCGCGGCTGCCGTGCCCCTTGAGGCTAGGTGGCCGGAAAGCGACTGCGAAGTGTACGTTTCATCCATATGAACGGGGCGGGATGGAGGGAACGCACACCATGCCGGAGACGATCGCCCCAGCGGTCCCACCGACTCCACCGGTCACACTCCAGGCGCTGCTGGCCCGTGACGACCTCGCCCTGCGGCAGATCGCGGGGCCGGCGGACCCGGGGATCGTGATCCACTGGGCCCACACCTCGGAGATGGCCGACCCCTACCCCTATCTGCTGGGCGGCGAGCTGCTGCTCACGGCCGGGGTGCACATCCCGGAGGCCGCCGGATCGGGCACCTACTTCGACGACTACGTCTCCCGGATCGTGGCGGCGGGCGGCGCGGCCCTCGGCTTCGGAGTCGCGCCGGTGCACGACACGGTCCCGCGCGCCCTGGTCGCCGCCTGCGACCGGTACGGCCTGCCGCTGCTGGAGGTGCCGCCGCAGACCACGTTCTCCGGGGTGGCCCGCGCGGTCTGGCAGCTGATGGCACAGGCCCGGCTGGCCGAGCTGCGCCGGGTCACCGAGGCCCAGCAGAGCCTGGCCGCCGCCGCCTCGCGGCCGGATCCGGTCCCCTCGGTCCTGCGCCAGCTCGCCCAGCGCCTGGGCGGCCGGGCGGTGCTCTACGGGCCCGACGGCACGGAGGTCGCGGGGGCGGGCCGGGTGGCACCCGAGGGCGCGCGGACGGCACTGGCGGAGCTGGCGGGGGTGGTCAGGCAGCCCCCGGCCTCCGCCCCCGCCGGCCCGGCCCCCCGGCCGCACCCGACCTCCGCCACCGACACCCACGGCGCCACCCACCTCGCCGTCTACGCCCTCGGCGCGGGCGAGGGCTTCGTGCTCGGGGTGGCCGCCCCCCGGCGTGACCCGGGCGACCACACCATCGCCTCCGTCGCCGCCGTCCTGCTGGCCCTGCTGACCGGTGACCAGCCGCCGGAACTCCTCGATGCGGCGCCGGATCTCGTCGTCCAGCAGCCGGTCCGCGAACCCGGCGCCGCTGCCGCCGTCCCGGCCGCGGACGTCGGCCCGCACCCGGGCCAGCAGGGTCTGGGGCCGCAGCCGGTCCAGGGTCTGGTACGCCGACCAGCCGTCCGAGCCCGGTGAACTCCCGTACCCGCCCAGGCCGTCGACCGCCTCCGCCGCCAACCGGGCCATCATCGCCCGGTCGTCGGCGGCCAGCGCCCCGGCGAGCCGGTCGCGCAGGGTCTCCCGGTCCCGGGGAGCGTCCTCGGGACCGCCGACTCCGCGCGGGAAGTACAGGTCGAAGACCGAGTCGAACACGGCCCGTTGGCCCGGTCCGTGCAACAGGGTCGCCGCCAGCCCCTCACGCAGGCGCTCCCGGTCCGCGAGGCCCAGCGCCTCCACCGCCCGGGCCGCGTCCACGGTCTCGCCGGTGCCGATCCGCACGCCGTGCGCGCGCAGGGCCGCGGCCAGGCCGGTGATCCGGTCGGCGACAGCGGTCACAGCGCCTCCAGGTCGAGCTTGGCCGCCGCCTTCTGGATGTCGTCCTGGTGCTTGAGGATCACCCCGAGGGTGTCCCGTACGACGGTCTCGTCCAGCGTGTCGGCGCCCAGGGCGAGCAGGGTGCGGGCCCAGTCGATGGTCTCGGCGACGGACGGCACCTTGCGCAGGTCCATCGCGCGCAGCGCCCCGGCCACCCGGACCACCGACTCGGTCAACGCCGCGCCGAGGCCCGGCACCTTCAGCCGTACGATCCGCCGCTCCAGCTCCTCCTCGGGGAAGCCGATGTGCAGGAACAGGCAGCGACGGCGCAGCGCCTCGGACAGCTCGCGGCCGGCGTTGGAGGTGAGGACGACGAACGGGCGGCGGGTCGCCGTGACCGTGCCCAGCTCCGGGACCGTGACCTGGAAGTCGCTGAGCACCTCCAGCAGCAGCCCCTCCATCTCGACGTCGGCCTTGTCGGTCTCGTCGATGAGCAGCACGGTCGGCTCGTCGCCGCGGATGGCGGTCAGCAGGGGGCGGGGGAGCAGGAACTCCTCGGTGAAGATGTCGGTGCGGGCCTCGTCCCAGCTCTCGCCGCGGCCCGCGCTGATGCGCAGCAGCTGCTTGGCGTGGTTCCACTCGTACAGCGCCCGGGACTCGTCCACGCCCTCGTAGCACTGGAGCCGCACCAGCCGGGCTCCGGCCACCTGGGCGACGGCCTTGGCCAGCTCCGTCTTGCCGACCCCGGCGGGGCCCTCCACCAGCAGCGGCTTGCCCAGCCGGGCGGCGAGGAACACGGTCGTGGCGACGGCGGGCGAGGCGAGGTAGCCGGTCTCGGCGAGGCGGGCGGAGACGTCGTCGACGGACGTGAACAACGGGGCCTCCGGCGGGGTCGGGGACAGGGTCCGGGAGGAGTGGGGTTCCGCACCCCTATCTAAGCGCTTGTTCAGTTCTGGCGCCACGGTATACACCGATCGGTGTCCATCGGGCGGCGCCGCGGTAACCTCGCGGTATGACCACCGCAGAGAAGGCCTCCCCCCGCGACCGGCTGCTGGACGCCGCCGCACGGCTCTCCTACCGCGACGGTGTCTCCATCGGCATCGAGGCGCTGTGCCGGGAGGCGGGCGTCTCCAAGCGGTCGATGTACCAGCTCTTCGACAGCAAGGACGAGATGCTGGCCGCCAGCCTGGAGCGGCGGATGCCGGGGTACCAGGCCCGGCTGACCCACCCCGATCCGGCGTCCGCGACCCCGCGCGAGAGCATCCTCTACGTCTTCGAACAGCTGGAGAAGCGCTCCGTGGAACCCGGGTACCACGGCTGCCCCTACCTGGCCGTGCTGGTCGAGGTGAAGGACCCCGAGCATCCGGCGAGCGTGGTCGCCCGCGAGGCCAAGGACGTCCTGCTCAGCACCTTCCGCACGGCGGCGGAACGGGGCGGCGCGCGGGACCCCGAGCTGCTCGCCCGCCAGCTCCTGCTCGTCTTCGACGGCGCCAGCGCCCGCGCCGGCGCCCGCGTGGAACACCTGGACGACGGCCTCACCACGACGACGGTGACGGCCCTGCTGGACGCGTCGGGAATGCGGTAGCCCCCCGACCGGCACCTCCCCTCGCCAAGGGCTGCCCTGGCGCGCCGGTTCGTGCGGGGGCCGGTGAGAGGGGCTGTCCGGCACGGGCCGGCGGGACGCGAGCCCTGTGGTACGACCGCCGCCCCCCGTCCGGGTCACCACAACGAGCCGTCGGTCTCGGCCGACCGGTGCAATGGATGCGTGACCGCGCCTCCGGACGACTGCCTCGCGCGCAACGAGTGGATCTGCGGCGCCTATCTGAGCACTCGCCGCCAGATCCTGCTCGACGCGGTCGTCCAGCACCTTCAGCTGACCTTCCTGTCGGTCCTGATCGGCCTGGTCATCGCGCTGCCGCTGGCCGTGCTGGCCCGCCGCTGGGGCTGGGCGGCGGGGCCGGTCCTCGCCGTGACGACGATCCTGTACACCATCCCCTCGCTGGCCATGTTCTCCCTGCTGCTGCCCCTCTACGGCCTCTCGGCGACCCTGGTCGTCGCCGGACTGGTGCTGTACTCGCTCACCGTGCTGGTCCGGAACATCCTCGCCGGCCTGCGTGCCGTCCCGGAGGAGACCCGGCAGGCCGCGCGGGGCCTCGGCTACGGCCCCGTCCGCCTCCTCCTCGCCGTGGAGCTGCCCCTGGCCCTGCCGGCCGCGATGGCCGGCCTGCGCATCGCGACCGTCTCGGCGGTCTCCCTGCTCACGGTCGGCGCGATCGTCGGATTCGGCGGTCTCGGCAACCTCATCTACGCCGGCATGAACACCTACTTCAAGGCCCAGGTGCTCACCGCCTCCGTCCTGTGCGTGCTGATCGCCGTCGCCGCCGACCTGCTCCTGCTGGCCGTACAGCGGCTGATCACCCCCTGGACGCGGGCGGCCCGCACATGAACACCCTCACCGCCGCCTGGGACTGGCTCACCGACCCCGCGCACTGGTCGGGCGACGACGGGATCCGGCACCGCCTGCTCCAGCACCTCCTGCTCACCGTCGTCTGCCTGCTCCTCAGCTGTCTGATCGCGCTGCCCGTCGCGCTCGTCCTCGGCCACCTCGGCAGGGGCGGCGCGCTCGCCGTGAACCTGTCCAACGCCGGCCGCGCCGTGCCCACCTTCGCCGTGCTGGTCCTGCTGCTGCTGACCCCGGTGGGGAGGTGGGGCGACGGCCCCACGGTGGTCGCCCTCGTGCTGTTCGCCGTACCGCCGCTGCTCACCAACGCCTACGTCGGCATGCGCGAGGTCGACCGCGGTGTCGTCCAGGCCGCCCGGGGCATGGGCATGACCGGCGGGCAGGTGCTGTTTCACGTGGAACTGCCCCTTTCGCTCCCCCTGCTGCTGAACGGTGTCCGGATCGCCGCCGTCCAGCTCGTCGCCACCGCCACGATCGCCGCGCTCGCGGGCGGCGGTGGCCTCGGCCGGATCATCACGGCCGGCTTCAACCTCGCCAGTACCCCCCAGGTGGTCGCGGGCGCGCTGCTCGTCGCGGTGTTCGCCCTGCTCGTCGAGGGTGTCTTCGAGGTCGCCCAGCGCCTGGCACCCGCATGGGCCCGGGGCGGCCGATGAGGGGCCGCACGGCACGCGCCACCCCCGCTCTCCCCGGCCGCCGTACCGCGATCGCCACGGCCGTCCTCCTCGTGCTCGGCGGCTGTGCCACCGGGCCGTCCCTGGAGGACCGCGGCCAGGTCACCGCGCCGCCCGGGGACAGCCGTCACCTGACCATCGGCTCGGCCGGGTTCACCGAGAGCGATCTGCTCGCCCAGATGTACGCCCAGCTGCTCGACCAGGCCGGCTACAAGACGTCCCTCCTCACGGTCGCCAACCGGGAGCTGTACGAACCCGCCCTGGAGTCCGGCCAGATCGACGTCGTCCCCGAGTACGCGGCCACCTTGGCCGACTGGCTCGGCGCCAAGACCCACGGCCCCGACGCGCCCCCGGCCGGCTCGCCCGACCTCGCCACCACGATGAGGAACCTGCGCGCCCTCGCCGCGCCCCGCGGCCTCACCGTCCTCCCGCCCGGCCGGGCCGTCGACCAGAACGCCTTCGCGGTGACCGCCGCCTACGCCCGCCGGCACCACCTCAGGACCCTCAGCGACCTCGGCGCCTCCGGGCTGAAGGTGCGGCTCGCGGCGGGCGACGAGTGCGTCCGGCGGCCGTACTGCGCGCCCGGGCTGAAGAAGGTGTACGGCATCGACATCACCGGCATCGACCCCAAGGGCGTCGGCACCACCCAGGCCAAGCGGGCCGTGCAGGAGGGCCGTGATCAGATGGTGCTGACCACCACCACCGACGCCACCCTGGACGCCTTCGGCCTGGTCCTGCTCGCCGACGACAGGCGACTCCAGAACGCCGACTACGTCGTCCCGGTCGTCAACCGCTCCCGGGCGGGCGGTGCCGGCGTGGCGAAGGTGCTCGGCAGACTCAACGACGTCCTCACCACCGGTGACCTGGCCGCCATGAACCGGCAGGTCGACAGCTGGCGGCGGCTGCCCGCCGACGTGGCCCGCGCCTATCTCAAGGACAAGGGCCTGCTGCGATGACCCGGGTCAGGCGTCCGCCACCGAGTCGAACGGCACCTGCCCCCGCGTCACCCCGCGCGCGTCGGCGTCCACCGAGCGGCGCAGCGCCTCGTGCAGCTTCGCCGGGGTGAGCACGCCGAGGAACCGCGCCCCGTCCAGCACGGCGACCCACCCGGCGTCATGCTGGAGCATCACCCCGAACGCCTGCTTCAGCGGCGCGCCGACCGGCACCCAGGCGGTCATGCGGTGGGCGCGGTCGCCGACCGTGCCGCCCGCCGCGAGTTCCCCGACGCCGACCCAGCCGTGCAGGTCACCGCCCGCGTCCAGGACCACCGCCCACCGCGCACCCGCGGACCGCAGCCGCTCCAGCGCCCGCGCGGCGGGTTCGTCCGGGCGGGCCACGGGCGGCTGCTCCAGGTCCTCCGGCTCGATCGCGGTGACCGACAGCCGCTTCAGCCCGCGGTCGGCGCCCACGAAAGAGGCGACGTACGGCGTCGCGGGCGACCCGAGCACCGCGCCCGGCGTGTCGAACTGCTCGATGCGGCCCTGCCCGTACACGGCGATCCGGTCGCCCAGCCGGACGGCCTCCTCGATGTCGTGCGTGACCAGCAGCACCGTCTTGCGCACCGCCGCCTGCATCCGCAGGAACTCGTCCTGCAACTGCTCCCGCACCACCGGGTCGACCGCGCCGAACGGCTCGTCCATCAGCAGCACCGGCGGATCCGCGGCCAGCGCCCGCGCCACACCGACCCGCTGCCGCTGCCCGCCGGACAGCTGCTCCGGGTAGCGCGGGCCGTACGTCTTCGGGTCGAGCCCCACCAGGTCCAGCAGCTCGGCCGCCCGGGCCCGCGCCTTCGCCCGCTTCCAGCCGAGCAGCGCCGGCACGGTCGCGGTGTTGTCCAGGACGGTGCGGTGCGGGAAGAGGCCCACCTGCTGGATGACGTACCCGATCCGGCGGCGCAGCCGAACCGGGTCGACGCTCGCGATGTCCTCACCGCCGACGAGGATCCGGCCGGAGGTCGGCTCGATGAGCCGGTTCACCATCATCATGGTCGTCGTCTTGCCGCACCCGGAGGGCCCGACGAGCGTGACCAGTTCCCCCTCGGCCACCTCGAAGGACAGGCCGTCCACGGCCGTCGTGCCGTCCGGATACCGCTTGGTGACCTGCTCGAACCGGATCATTCCCCCACGCTACGGCAGGACGCCGCCCGCTTCCTTCCGTCGTGCCCCGACCGGCGGACGGCCGGCGGGTGCGGTCAGCCGAGCAGGATCACCTCCAGGGTGCGGGGGCCGTGCACGCCCTCCACCCGGTCCAGTTCGATGTCGCTGGTGGCCGACGGGCCCGAGATCCAGGTCAACGGGCGGGTCGGGTCGAGGCGTTCGAGGGCCTGGGGGACGGAGGAGACGACCTGGTCCGGGACGCGGACGACACAGATGTGGTGGTCCGGGACGAGCGAGATGCGGCGGCGGCCCTGGTCCGGGGAGCCGTCGAGCACGATCGTGCCGGTCTCGGCGATCGCCACGGCACACCCCGTCACCACACTGTCCACCCGGTCCAGCCGCTGGGCGGTGTCCGCCGCCCGGTCGTCGATCCGCGCGACCTCGGTGGCGGACAGCCACGTGGACGGCAGCCCCGGCGGGACCAGCACCTCCTGGGAGCCGCGCTCGGCCAGCAGCCGCGAGACGAGCAGCGGCAGCTCTGCCACGTCGCAGCGGTGCACGATCGCCCGGTAGTCCACCAGGTTCTCCGCGAGCAGCTCCACCGTCTCCTCGACGGTCCGCCGCCCGTGCTCGCGCACGTAGTCCCGCGGCACGGCCTCCTCGTACGGCCCCTCGTCCGCGGGCACGTCCGCGAGCGCGCGCCGCACCCGGCCCAAAATCCGCTCCCTGCTGCTCACTTCGCACCGTCCTTCCCGCCGCGCGTGCGCTGCCACCAGTCCCGGAACGGTTCCGGCGGCACGGCCGGCAGGTCCCGGGTGCCGCTCCACGCCCGGCCGGGACCCGGCAGGGTACGCGGGTGCAGCCGGCGGGTCCGGGACGCCAGCCGCTGGCCCGTGCGCAGGGCGCCGGGGTGGGCGAACGCCCAGCGCGCCGCCCGCATCGCCGCCCGCTCGGCCGCGTGCCCCTTCGCCGGCCGGAGCACCACCTTGTTGCCCTGCCGCACCGCGGGACCGCCCTCCACCACCCGCTCCCGCAGGTGCACCAGCACCTCGGGGATGTCGATGGCCACGGGGCACACCTCGTAGCAGGCCCCGCACAGGCTCGACGCGTACGGCAGGGAGGCGTCGATCTCGCTAGCCGTGCCCCGCAGCTGGGGGCTGAGGATGGCGCCGATGGGACCCGGGTAGACCGAGCCGTACGCGTGCCCGCCCGCCCGCTCGTACACCGGGCACACGTTCAGGCAGGCCGAGCAGCGGATGCAGCGCAGCGCCTGGCGGCCGACCTCGTCTGCGAGGGTGTCGGTGCGGCCGTTGTCGAGCAGCACCAGGTGGAAGGTCCGCGGACCGTCGCCGTCCGTCGTCCCCGTCCACATGCTCGTGTACGGGTTCATCCGCTCGGCGGTGGAGGAGCGGGGGAGGGTCTGCAGGAAGACCTCCAGGTCGCGCCAGGTGGGCACGACCTTCTCGATGCCGACGACCGAGATCAGCGTCTCCGGCAGCGTCAGGCACATCCGGCCGTTGCCCTCGGACTCCACGACGACCAGCGTGCCGGTCTCGGCGACCATGAAGTTGGCGCCGGAGACGCCGACCTTGGCGCGCAGGAACTTCTCCCGCAGGTGCAGCCGGGCCGCCTCGGCGAGGTCGGCGGGCGTGTCCGTCAGGCCCTTCGGGGCCGGGCGGCCCCACTCGCCCATCTCGGAGCGGAAGATGTCCCGGATCTCGCCCCGGTTGCGGTGGATGGCCGGGACCAGGATGTGCGAGGGGCGGTCCTTGCCCAACTGCACGATCAGCTCGGCGAGATCGGTCTCGTAGGCGCGGATGCCCTCGGCCTCCAGGGCTTCGTTGAGGCCGATCTCCTGCGTGGCCATCGACTTGACCTTCACGACCTCCGACTCACCGGTCTCCTTCACGAGCCGGGCCACGATCCGGTTGGCCTCCTCGGCGTCGGCCGCCCAGTGGACCGTACCGCCGGCCGCGGTGACCGACTCCTCCAACCGGACGAGATAGCGGTCGAGATGGCGCAGGGTGTGGTCCTTGATCCGTCTGCCCGCCTCGCGCAGCGCCGCCCAGTCGGACAACTCGCCCACCGCCCGGGCCCGTTTGGCCCGGATGGTGTGGGTGGCGTGCCGCAGGTTGCCCCGCAGGACGGGGTTGCGGACGGCGTCGTGCGCGGCCTTCGGGAAGGCCGGCATACCGAGATACGTTCCGGTCATACGGCCGGTTCCTCCTCCGTGCTCGCCAGGATCTCCGCGATGTGCACCGGCCGCATGCCCGTGCGCAGCCGGCTCATCGTCCCGCCGAGGTGCATCAGACACGAGTTGTCGGCCGCGCACAGCACCTCCGCGCCCGTCGACTCCGCGTTGCGCACCTTGTCCGCGCCCATCGCCGCCGACACCTCCGCGTTCTTCAGCGCGAACGTGCCGCCGAAGCCGCAGCACTCCTCCGCGCCCGGCAACTCGACCAGCTCCAGCCCCTTGACGGCCCGGAGCAGCCGGCGCGGCCGGTCACCGAGCCCGAGCCCGCGCAGCCCGTGGCAGGTCGGGTGATAGGTCACCGTGTGCGGGTAGTACGCCCCGACGTCCGTCACCCCGAGCACGTCGGTCAGGAACTCCGTCAGCTCGTACGTCTTCGGCACCACCGGCGCCAGCGTCCGCGCGAGGCTGTCCCCGCGCCCCTCGGCCCGGGCCCGCTCGCCCATGCGCGGGTACAGCTCCCGCACCATCGCCCCGCAGGACCCGGACGGGGTCACGATCGCCTCGTACTCGCCGAAGACATCGGAGAAGTGCCGGGCCAAAGGCTCGGCCTCATGTCGGTAGCCGGTGTTGTAGTGGGCCTGCCCGCAGCAGGTCTGCGCCATCGGGAAGTCGACGTCGACACCCAGCCTGGTCAGCAACTTCACCACAGCCCGGCCGGTGTCCGGATACAACGTGTCGTTGACACAGGTCAGGAACAGGGCGACACGCATCGCGGCTCCTCGGTGTCGGTCATCGGACGAGTGCAGGGTAGTCGGCGGGTGGCGCCGACGGGAGAGCGCGGCTCACCGCGTGGCGAGCCGGGCCTGGGCCGCCCGCCACGGGCCGGTGTCGCCGCGGGGCGTGTACCGGGTGAGCGGCTGGGTCCGGACGAGCAGCCGGCGCAGGGCGGCGAGATCGCCGGCGAGCCCGTCCGCGCGGGCCTGCACGAGGACGTTGCCGAGGGCAGCCGCCTCGGTGGCGCCGGCCACCACCGGCAGCCCGCAGGCGTCGGCCGTCAGCTGGCACAGCAGCGCGTTGCGGGTGCCGCCGCCGACCAGGTGCACCACGTCCACCGGATGATCGGCCAGCCGCTGCGCGTCCAGCACGGCCCGCCGGTGGGCCAGGGCCAGCGAGTCGAGGATGCACCGGGTGGTCTCGGCCGGGGTCCTGGGCACCGGCTGCCCCGACGCCCGGCAGGCCTCGGCGATCCGCTGCGGCATCCGCCCCGGCGCGAGGAACGCCTCGTCCCCGGCGTCCACCACGGAGCGCAGCGCCGGCACGGTCGCCGCTTCCCGCAGCAGCACCCCCAGATCCGGCTCGCCCCAGGCCCGTACGCACTCCTGGAGCAGCCAGAGCCCCATGATGTTGCGCAGGTAGCGGACGGTGCCGTCGAGGCCCAGCTCGTTGGTGAAGTTCGCGGCCCGGCTCTCCTCGGTGAGCACCGGCGCGGACAGTTCCAGACCGGCCAGGGACCAGGTGCCGGTGCAGATGTAGGCGAAGCGCTCCCCGGTCGCCGGGACGGCGGCCACCGCGGACGCGGTGTCGTGCGAGCCGACGGCCGTCACCGGCACCGGGCCGGTCAGGCCCGTCTCCGCCAGTACCTCCGGCCGCAGCGTCCCGGCCGGATCGCCCGGCTGCCGCAGCGGCGCGAACAGTCCGAGGTCGATCCCCAGCCGTTCGGCGACCTCGTACGACCAGTCGCGTGTCCGGGGATCGACGAGCTGGGTGGTGGAGGCGTTGGTCAGCTCGGTGCCCTGTTCGCCGGTGAGCCAGTACGTCATCAGGTCCGGTACCAGCAACAGCCGCATGGCGTGGGCGAACTGCTCGGAGGTGCGGGCCGCCGTCAGCTGGTACAGGGTGTTGAACGGCGCGTACTGGATGCCCGTCGCGGCGTACAGCTCCGCGGCCGGCACGGTCGCCCAGACCTTCTCCGCGACCCCTTCGGTGCGGGCGTCGCGATAGTGCACCGGGTTGCCGAGCAGGGCCCCGTCGGCGTCCAGCAGGCCGTAGTCGACGGCCCAGCTGTCGACGCCGACGGAGGCGAGGCGTCCACCGCAGTGGGCCCCCGCCGCCCGCAACCCGTCGAGGACACCGCCGTAGAGCGCCAGAACGTCCCAGCGCAGCCCCTCCGGGACCCGCACCGGCCGGTTGGGGAACCGGTGCGCCTCGCTCAGCTCCACCGAGTCCGGGCCCACCCGCCCCACCATCACCCGCCCGCTGGAGGCGCCGAGGTCGACCGCGGCGTACGACTTCACGCCCGCGCTCATCGCAGGAACGCGGCCGCCACGCCCGCGTCGACCGGGATGTGCAGCCCGGTGGTGTGCGTGAGGTCCCCGCCCGTGAGCGCGAACACCGCGTTCGCCACGTGCTCGGGCAGCACCTCCCGCTTCAGGATCGTCCGCTGCGCGTAGAACTCGCCCAGCTTCTCCTCCGGCACCCCGTACACCGCGGCCCGCTGCGCCCCCCAGCCGCCGGCGAAGATCCCCGACCCGCGCACCACACCGTCGGGGTTGACCCCGTTCACCCGGATGCCGTGCTCACCCAGCTCGGCGGCCAGCAACCGCACCTGGTGAGCCTGGTCGGCCTTGGCGGCGGAGTAGGCGAGGTTGTTCGGACCGGCGAACACGGCGTTCTTGGAGGCGATGTAGACGTAGGCCGGTGCCTGAGTCGCTCACCCGCGCGGTCCGCTGGGACACGGTCGTCGGCGCGCTGCTCATCGTCCTGTTGCTGCTGTCGTTCGGCTTCGTCGACGGCTTCGGCAACGCCCTCAACCTGTCGTTCCTCATCGGCAACACGCTCCCGATCGCGCTGATCGCCCTGCCGATGACCCTGCTGGTCGTCGCCGGCGAGATCGACATGTCCGTCGCCTCCACGGCCGGGCTGTCCGGCGCGGTGATGGGCAAGCTGTGGAACGAGGGCATGGCCATCGAGACGATCATCCCGGTGTGCCTGCTGCTCGGAGTGGCGTGCGGGCTGGTCAACGGTCTGCTCGTGACCCGGCTCGGGCTGCCGTCGCTGGCGGTCACCATCGGCACGCTGGCCGCGTACCGGGGTGTCGCGCAGATCGTGCTCGGCTCCGACGCGGTCACCGATTTCCCCGCGCAGTACCTGGACTTCGCGGCCGGCCGCATCGGTGACTCCTTCCTGCCGCGGGCCTTCCCGCCCTTCCTGGTGCTGCTCGCCGCAGCCGCCGTGCTGCTGCACGCCACGCCGTTCGGCCGGTCGCTGTTCGCGATCGGAGCGGGGGAGGAGGCGGCGCGGTTCGCGGGGATCCGAGTGAAGCGGACCAAGCTCTGGCTGTTCGTCGCCACGGGGGCCATGTCGGCACTGACCGGTGTCTTCTGGGCCCTGCACTACGCCAGCGCCCGGTACGACAACGCCACCGGGCTCGAACTGTCCGTCGTCGCCGCCGTGCTGCTGGGCGGGATCGACTTCGACGGGGGCAAGGGCACGATCGGCGGCGCCGTCGCCGGTGTCTTCCTGCTCGGCGCGCTGCAGAACGTGATGAGCCTGCTCAACGTCTCGGCACAGTCGCAGATCGTCGTCACCGGTGTGCTGCTCGTGGTGTCCGTGCTGGGCCCCCGGGTCGCACGGCAGATCTCCCTCGCGCGGGCGGCCGGTTCCACCGGATAGGCCGTCCGCCGGCCGCGGACCGTCCCGCGGCCGGTCGCGCCCACGCGGCGGAGCCGCACACCGATCCCACCCCGCGCCCCTCCGGGCGCACCACCCACTCCTCTCGACAAGGGGCCCTCTCCATGCTCAAGCCGACCCTCCGCCGCTCCTTCGCCGCCCTCGCGGCCGGCACCTCCCTCGCCCTCGCGCTCACCGCCTGCGGCGGCACCACCAAGAAGGACGTCAAGGACGACAACGCCGCCGCCGCCTCCGCCGGCAAGGCCGACCCGAACGCCGCCACGAAGAAGGGGCTGACCGTCGGCTTCCTGCCCAAGCAGGTCAACAACCCGTACTTCACCACCGCCGACAAGGGCGGCGAGAAGGCGCTGGCCGAGCTCGGGTCCACGTACAAGGAGGTGGGGCCCAGCAGCGCCACCGACACCGCAGGGCAGGTGAGCTACGTCAACACGCTCACCCAGCAGCGGGTGAACGCCATGGCGGTGTCCGCGCAGGACCCCGGTGCGCTGTGCACCGCGCTGAAGCAGGCCATGAGCAACGGCATCAAGCGCGAACTGCCCACCGAGCGGCTCGACGTGGCCGCCGGCCGGGACGCGGGTGCCCGGCTGCTCGGCCTCGCCGACCGGCCCACCGCCGTGTTCTGCGCCAACGACCTGCTCGCCCTCGGCGTGCTCCAGGCCATGTACGCGGCGGGCGTGACCGTGCCGGACGACCTGGCGATCGTCGGCTACGACGACATCGAGTTCGCCGCCGCGGCCGCCGTCCCCCTCACCTCGGTGCGCCAGCCCGCCGTCACGATGGGCGCCCTCGCCGCCGACCTGCTGCTGGAGGAGACCGAGCAGGGCGAGGGGGACGGCAAGGGCAAGCGGGCCCACGAGCACCGGCGCGTGGTGCTCCAGCCCGAGCTGGTGGTGCGCCGCTCCAGCCTCGCCGCACGCTGACCCGCGAGGTGCGCCCCCCGCGAGCCGGGCACCGAGCCTCCCGCCGACCGGAAGCGCCGACCGGAAGCGCCGTCCGGAGCGCTGACCGGAAGTTCAGTAACAATCCATGATCCCGGGGCTCGGCCCGCGCCCGCTCATGTGCTCAACTGGGAGACGTCCAGCCCGTCCGTCCCAGGAGACCCGTTGAGCCTCAGCTACCGCCAGCCCGGCGTCGTCCTCACCGACCGCCACTTCACCGTGCCCCTCGATCACGCCGACCCGGGCGGCGAGACCATCGAGCTGTACGCCCGTGAGGCGGTCGCGAGCGACAAGGCCGGGCAGGATCTGCCCTGGCTGGTGTACCTGCAAGGCGGCCCCGGCTTCGGGGCGAATCGTTTCGTCGGACGTCAGGCCTGGCTCGACCGGGCCTTGCAGGACTACCGCGTCCTGCTCCTCGACCAGCGCGGCACCGGCCGCTCCACGCCCGCCACCCGCCAGACGCTCCCGCTGCGCGGCGGCCCCGCCGCCCAGGCCGACTACCTCACCCACTTCCGCGCCGACTCCATCGTCCGCGACTGCGAGGCCATCCGCCCCGAGGTCACCGGCGGCGCCCAGTGGACCGTGCTCGGCCAGAGCTTCGGCGGCTTCTGCACGGTGTCGTACCTCTCCCTCGCCCCCGAGGGCATCGCCACCGCGATCATCACCGGCGGCCTGCCCTCCCTGCACGCCCACGCCGACGACGTCTACCGGGCCGCCTACCCGCGCGTCGAGCGCAAGGTCGCCGCGCACTACGCCCGCTACCCGCAGGACGTGGAGCGGGCCCGCCGGATCGCCGACCACCTCCTCACCCACGACGTGGTGCTGCCGAACGGCTACCGCTTCACCGTGGAGGCCTTCCAGTCCCTGGGCCAGATGCTCGGCACGAGCGACGGCAGCCACCGGCTGCACCACCTCCTGGAGGACGCCTTCGTGGTGACCCCGGCCGGCCTGGAGCTGTCCGACGCCTTCCAGGAGCAGGCCCAGTCCCTCCTGTCGTACGCCTCCCACCCCCTCTACGCCCTCGTCCACGAGTCGATCTACGGCCAGGACGCCCGCCCCACCGCCTGGTCGGCCGAGCGCGTCCGCGCCGAGTTCCCGCAGTTCGACGCGGCCAAGGCACTCACCGGCGACGGCCCGGTCCTGTTCACCGGCGAGACCGTCCACCCCTGGATGTTCGACGCCGACCCCGCCCTGCGCCCCCTGCGCGAGACGGCCGAACTGCTCGCCGCCCGCACCGACTGGCGGCCCCTCTACGACCCGGCGCGGCTCACGGCCAACGAGGTCCCGGTCGCCGCGGCCGTCTACCACGACGACATGTACGTCGACAGCGGCCACTCCCTGGAGACGGCCGGCGCGCTCCGTGGCCTGCGCCCCTGGGTCACCAACGAGTACGAGCACGACGGCCTGCGCACGGGAGCGCCCCGGGTGCTGGACCGGCTGCTGGCGCTGGCGCGCGACGAGGTGTGACGTACGCGATAGGACGTCCGGGTGGGCCGTGAAACGGGTCACGCGCGGGGCGCGGCGGCATAGTGTGCCGCCCATGACCGAGCCGAAGATCACCCAGCTCCAGCCCCTGCCCGGCGACTGGCAGCGAGCCCTCGCGGTGGTGGCCCACCCGGACGACCTCGAATACGGGTGCTCCGCGGCGGTCGCCGCCTGGACCGACGCCGGCCGTGAGGTCGCCTATGTGCTGGCCACCCGCGGCGAGGCGGGCATCGACACCCTCGACCCGGCCACCTGCGGCCCGCTGCGCGAACGCGAGCAGCGGGCCAGTGCGGCCGTCGTCGGCGTCGGCACCGTGGAGTTCCTCGACCACCGGGACGGCGTCATCGAGTACGGCAGCGCGCTGCGCCGGGACATCGCCGCCGCGATCCGCCGCCACCGCCCCGAACTCGTCGTCACGCTCAACCACCGCGACACCTGGGGCAGTGTCGCCTGGAACACGCCCGACCACGTCGCCGTCGGCCGCGCCACCCTGGACGCCGCCGCCGACGCGGGCAACCGCTGGATCTTCCCGGAACTCGCCGAGCAGGGACTGCAGCCCTGGAACGGCGTGCGCTGGGTGGCCGTCGCCGGTTCCAGCAGCCCCACGCACGCCGTCGACGCCAGGCCGGGCCTGGACCGCGCGGTGCGCTCGCTGCTCGAACACCGCACCTACATCGAGGCGTTGACCGACCAGGACCCGGAGACCTACGTCCGTGACTTCCTGACCGAGACCACCACCGCCACCGGTGAGCGCTTCGGCGGCACGCCGGCGGTGGCCTTCGAACTGTTCGCCCGCCAGTGAAGGGGAGAGCCGCCCAACGCATCGGCGTGAGGGCACAAGCACGCAGGTCAGTAGGCTGGACTCCATGCCGGATCAGATAGCCGACCTTGCCGACCTGCGCGGCGACTGCGCGCAGTGCTTCGGGCTGTGCTGTGTCGCCCTGCCCTTCGCCCGCTCCGCCGACTTCGCGCTGGACAAGCCCGCGGGCAAGCCGTGCGCGAACCTCCGGGGCGACCACCGCTGCGGCATCCACACCGACCTGCGCCCCAAGGGCTTCACCGGCTGCACGGTCTACGACTGCTTCGGCGCCGGCCAGAAGGTCGCGCAGGTCACCTTCGGCGGGCAGGACTGGCGTACGGGGTCCCCGGAGCACGCGCGCCGGATGTTCGACGTGTTCCCGGTCGTACGGCAGCTGCACGAACTGCTGTGGTACCTCACCGAGGCGCTGGGGCTGCCCGCCGCCCGGCCCGTCCACCCCGACCTGCGCCGGGCACTGGAGAAGACCGAGGGGCTGACCCGGCGGACTCCCG
Organism: Streptomyces sp. NPDC004658; assembly: GCF_040609555.1. Lineage (NCBI taxonomy): Bacteria > Bacillati > Actinomycetota > Actinomycetes > Kitasatosporales > Streptomycetaceae > Streptomyces > Streptomyces sp. NPDC004658. Next base: position 9,643 of record NZ_JBEXKG010000015.1, on the reverse strand, counting down.
ACGAACTGGCCGCGCTGGACGTGGCCGCGCACCGGCAGGAGGTCAACGTGCTCCTGCTGCGCACCAGCGAGCTGGCCCGGGCCGGCGTCGGCGGCAAGAGCAAGAGCAAGAGCAAGGGCAAGGGCAAGGGGCGGGGCAGGGACCGCAGGGGCGCGGACCTCGTGGGCGCCCGCCTCAGGGGCGCCGACCTGCGCGGGGTGAGCCTGCGCGGTGCCTGTCTCATCGCCGCCGACCTCACCGGCGCGGACCTGCGCGACGCGGACCTGATCGGTGCGGACCTGCGGGATGCCGACCTGACCGACGCGGACCTCACCGGCGCCTTCTTCCTCACCCAGCCGCAGGTGAACGCCGCGCGGGGCAGCGGGGGTACGCGTCTGCCGGAGTCGGTCGATCGCCCCGGGCACTGGGCAGCGGCTCGCTGACGCGCGCGGGGCAGATGCCGGTACCCGTCTGCCGGTGTCAGTCGGTCGCCCGGTGCACCGGGCAGCGGCTCGCCTGCGCCGGTTCGGCCGGGTCCGCGGCCCCGGCGTGGGCCGGTCGCGCCTGCGGGGCGCTGGTCCGTGCCTCTGCGGGGCGCTGTGGCCGCCGCTCCAGTCGCAGCCGTAGCCCTTCCGGCATCAGGGTGAGCCGTTCGGCCACGCTCAGCCGGTAGCCCGGGTCCACCGACAGGTCGTAGCGGCGCAGCAGCAGGCCGAGGACCAGCGTCGCCTCGTGGAGGGCGAACTGGCGGCCGATGCAGGCCCTCGCTCCGGTGCCGAACGGCTTGAAGGTGTGCGGCGGCCGGGCGCGGACGGCCGGCGCGGTGAAGCGGTCGGGGTCGAACCGCTCGGCGTCCTCGCCCCACGCCTCCGGTTCGCGGTGCAGCATCGGCGTCAGCACCAGGGCCCACGCGCCCCGGCGCATCGGGTGCTCCCCGGCGAGGACCGTGTCCTGCCGGGCCTCGCGGGCGAAGGCGGGTGCCGTCGGCCACAGCCGCAGCGACTCGTCCAGCACCCGGCGGACCTGGCGCAGCCTGGCGACCTGGTCGTAGCGGGGCAGTCCGGTGCCGCCCCAGACCTGTTCGACCTCGGCGCGCGCCCGGGCGGCGATCTCGGGATGCCGGGCGAGGTAGTACAGGGCGAAGGACAGCGCGCCGGAGGTGGTCTCGTGGCCCGCCACCAGGAACGTGATCACCTGCTTGCGGACGTTCTCCGACGACAGCTTCTCCCCGGTCTCCGGGTGGGCCGTCGCCAGCATGCGGTCCAGCAGATCCCCCTCGCCGCCGCCGGACCGGCGCCGGGCGGCGATCAGGTCGTCGACCGTGCGGTTGAGGTAGGCCATGTCGGCCGCGTTGCGCCGGGCGGCGGCGCGCAGCAGCAGCGGGGCCAGCGGCCCGGGCACGCTGTTCAGCCGTTGCGCGTAGGTCAGCGTGCCGACCATCGCCGTGACGAAGGGGTGCGGCCGGTCCCGCTCGAAGGAGCCGAAGTCGTACCCGAAACCGGTGCGGGCGATGGTCTCCAGGGTCAGCCGGGTCATGTCGCCCGGCACGTCCACCGTGCGCCCGGCCGCCAGCTGACGGTCCCAGTGGTCGGTGAGCCGGCCGGCGACCGCCAGCATCATCCCGTGGTAGCCCTCCATGGCCTCCCGGCTGAACCCGGGCGCCAGGACGTCGTGCGCCAGCTGCCAGTTGGGCTCGTGGTTGTAGGCGGTGAACAGTCCGTCGCCGGCCACCGGCCGCAGGTTGGCGACGCCCAGGCCGACGTGCTTGGCGAAGCGGGACTCGTCGGCGAGGTCGGCGACCAGCCGCGCCCCCCACACGAACACGAACTCCTTGCCGAACGCCCGGCGGCGGAAGATCGGCCCCAGCTCGCGCGCGAAGCGCATCGAGTCCTGCAACGGCCGGTGCCGGTCGGCGCCGAGCACATCGCCGAGCAGCGGCAGCCGGTGCGGCGGGTGCGGGATGCGGCGCAGCTCGGGCCAGCCCTGCTCGGCGCTCCGGAAACCCTTCGGCAGCCCGGTCTCCATGGTCTCCGTCATCGCCGCCATGACGCGATCTCCCTTGATCGGCGGATGGTTGAAGCCGTGACGCGCGGATGTTGTACGTGGGTTCAATAACCTGTTCCAGTGTGGTGCCCTTGTTGAACCGACGTCAAGTAAAGTGACGCCATGCCCGCGAACCAGGGGGAGCGCGCCCGGCGCAGACTCAGCACCGCGGAACGCCGTGAGCAACTGCTGTCGGTCGGCGCGAGGCTGTTCTCGGAGAGCCCCTACGACGACGTGTGGATCGAGCAGGTCGCCGAGATCGCCGGGGTCTCCCGGGGGCTGCTGTACCACTACTTCCCGACCAAGCGGGACTTCTTCGCCGCCGTCGTGGAGCGGGAGAGCGCCCGCATGCTGCGCATGACGGCGGCCGAGCCCGGGGTGCCGGTGCGCGAGCAGCTCACCGCCGGTCTCGACACCTACCTCGGCTACGTCGAGGCGCACGCCCACGGCTTCCGCGCCTTCCACCGCGCCGACGCGGCCGGCGACCAGGCCGTGCGCCGGGTCTACCAGCGGGCGCTGGCCGCCCAGGAGAAGCAGATCCTGGCCGCGCTCGCCGCCGACCCCGAGTTCGGGCCCGCCGTCGAGACCGCCCCGCGGGTGCGCCTGGCGGTGCGCGGCTGGCTCGCCTTCACCACCGCCGTCTGTCTCGAATGGCTGCGCGGGGAAGGGGAGCTGAGCCGCGAGCAGGTGCGCGACCTGTGCGCCCGCGCGCTGCTGGGCGTCCTCGCGTAAGAGCTGCCCCGGAGTCCGCTGTCGTTGATGCCAGGCGTGGATGCCGGTGTGCCGCTCGATGCCCCCGGTCGCTCGTATTGCTCGTTCGGCTGCGTACCTCGTGCACGTTCCGGCCCAGGTGTCCAGGCTTGACCTCGGATTGAGTCTTCTCGTGAAGGTGAGAGAACATGCCGACGTACGTCGCCTTGCTGAGCTGGACCGATCAAGGGGTTCGCACCTACAAGGACACCGCGAAGCGCGCCGAGACCTTCGGTTCAGCGGTACAGAAGCTCGGGGCGAAGCTCCTGAACATCTACTGGACCGTGGGTCCGTACGACCTCGTGGCCATCATCGAGGCGTCCGACGACGAGACCGCCACCGCGGCACTGCTGCAACTCGGTGGTGTGGGCAACGTCCGTTCCACGACTCTGCGGGCCTTCGGCCGAGAGGAGATGGAACGCATCATCGCCAAGGCGGCCGGCTGACGGCCGCGGACGTAGTGCGGGCGACGGCACGCCTTCCGGCGCTCGAGCAGTCGGGTCCAGGTCGCCGAAAGCTGCGAACGCACGGCCGGACACTCTCCCCCGCAGGGGCGCCGTGGTTGGCGTGCGCCCCGATCTCCGATAGGTTAGGCAAGCCTTACCTAAGGAGGTCTCGGATGGGTGACACGCAGGACTGGACGGCCGCCCCCGGCGCGGCGGAACGGGCACGCTCGGTGCTGGCCGTCGCCTGGTCGTGCGCGGTGACCGCGGACGGCGTCCGCGAGGAGTACGTCGGCGCGCACACCGTGACCGAGGACGGCGCGGTACGGCTGGCGGTGCCCGACGACAGCGGCCTGTTCGGGGCGGTGCTGTGCGCCCCGCGCCAGGAACCCCCCGCGCTGCTGGAGTTCGCCGACGTGGCACCCGTACCGGTGCGCCACCGCATCCGCGCCCGGCTCTTCCTGTCCGGCTGGTTCGCGCCGTCCGAGGGCACCCTCCTGTTCCGGCCCACCCGCGTGGTGCTGCGCCGGTCCGCCGGGGCCGTGGTGGTCGACCCGGACGAGTTCACCGCCGCCCGGCCCGACCCCCTGGCCGGCGCCGAGTCCCGGCTGCTCACCCACCTCGCCGACGCCCACCCGGACGCCGTCGAGCGGCTCACCCGCCTGGTGCGGCCCGAGAGCCTGCACGCCGCGACCCGGGTGGCACCGCTCGCCGTCGACCGGCACGGACTCACCCTGCGCATCGAACGCACCCGCGCCCACGGCGACGTACGCCTGCCCTTCCACACCCCCGCCGACGACGTCGCCCAGCTCACCGAGCGGGTGCACGCCCTGCTCGCCCAGGCCGGCCATGCCGCCTGCCCCCGGGCGCTACAGCGGCAGCGCGCAGACGGCGACGGGTGACGCGAACGGCTCGCCGGCCGGCCGGAGTTCACCGCTGTCCGCGTCGACGCGGAAGACGGTGACCGTGCCGGAGCGCTGGTTCGCCGCGAACAGCAGCCGGCCGTCGGGCGAGAAGGCGATCTGCCGGGGGAAGTCGCCGCCCACCGGCACCGTGCCGAGCAGCCGCAGCCGGGCCCCGCCGTCCTCGACCGCGTACCGCGCCAGGCTGTCGTGGCCGCGGTTGGCGAGGAACGCGTACCGGCCGTTCGCCGTCACGAGGATCTGCGCCGGATAGTTCGTGCCGCCCCCTGAGCCCGTCGACTGCGGCTCGCCGATCGTCAGGCGCCCGGTGCCCGGCTGGTACGCGCACACGGCCACGGTGTCGTCCACCTCGTTGGCCAGGTAGGCGTACCGGCCGCCCGGATGGAAGGTCAGATGGCGCGGTCCCGCGCCGGGCCGGGTCCGCGCCCGCGCCGCCTCCGTGAGCGTGCCCTTCGCCCGGTCGAGGCGGTAGGTGTAGACCGTGTCGGTGCCGAGGTCCACGGCGAGGACGTGCCCGCCGTCCGGGCTCGTGACGAACTGATGGGCGTGCGGCCCCTGTTGCCCCGGACCGGGCGGCGGAGAGCTGTGCGTGACCAGAGCGGTGCGCTCGCCCAGCGCGCCGGAGGCGTCGATCGGGTGCACGGCGACACTGCCCGAACCGTAGTTCGCGCTGAGCAGCCAGCGCCCGGAGGGATGCACCGACAGGTGGCACGGGCCCGCGCCGCCGGTGCTCCGGGTACCGAGGACGCGCCGGTCGGCGAGGCGTACGGCCGTCACCCCGCCGTCCTCCCGTTCGTCCACCGCGTACAGCGTGCGGCCGTCCGGGTGCACGGCGAGATACGACGGGTCGGGGACCCCGGTGAGCGTGCCGGACCCGGTGATCCGGCCCGACTGCGGGTCGTACGACGCCAGGCCGATGCCGCTCCCGCCGCCCTCGACGGAGGTGTAGGTGCCCACGTACAGCGGGCGCGGCCCGGACGGCTTCCGGGGCGGCGGCGCCACCCCCGGCTCCTCCTGCCCGGCCGGCGTGTCCGTCGGCGGGGCCGCAGGGGACGGCACCACGACGACCGCCGCCGTGCCGGCCACGGCGCCGACGAACCGGCGTCTGGTCCAGCCGCCGTGCTCCCGGTCCGGGCGCCGGTCCCGCCGGGGGAGCACCGCGCCCTCTCCCGCCGTCCCTGCCTCCGTGTCCATGCGCTACCCCAGGTCGTCGGTCGCCCCGCTCGTGACAGCCACCTTGGCCCGCGCACGTCGCCAAGGGCAAGCCGGGCAACAGCCGTTGCGCAGGACGCAACACCGAGCCGGTGGTGTCACCAGTCGCCGTCCTCCACCGGCTTGCCCGGCGCGTCCTTCAGGGGCGTCACCTGGTCCGAGGACGGCGCCTGCCACGGATCCAGGTCCTCCCCGAGCCACTCGCCGACCGGCTGGACCGCCTCCAGGGTGTCCGTGGGGGCGAGGTCCTCGGCGTCCGCGTCGTAGTAGTCGTACCAGGGCAGGCCCGCCCGGGTGTACGCCGCCCGGTCCACCGGCGACGGCGGCGGCGCCTCACCGGTGATCCGGCGCCACTCCGGGGGCGTGACCAGATGCACGAACACCCGGCCGGCCGGCTCCTCGGACCAGTCGCCCAGCGGCCGGTCGTCCCGGTACACCTCCTGCCGCATCGAGCCGCCGACGCCGAGCCCCATGGCCGTGGCGCGCCGCGGGGGAGCGGCGGCCGGGGCGGGCGGACCACCGAAGGCCGCGGCGGACAGGGGCAGGGGCGCGCCGTAACCGACCTGCGCGCCGGGCAGGCGCCGCCGCTCCCGCTCCCGGCGTCGCCACTCGGCGAGGGCGTCCTCCTTCAGCGGGAACGACTGGAGCTGTACGCCGCCCCAGACCTCCTCGCCGGTGACCTGCCCCTCCACGGTCGCGCCCAGGCCCAGCGGCACGGCCACGAACTGGCGGACCGTCCCCTTGCCGGAATTGATGCCGTCCAGCCAGGGCTGGCGGGGCAGCACCACATAGTTCTGCGGACGCCGGGACAGCCGGTCGCGCCAGGGCTTGCCGGACACCGCGCACACCTTGCCCGCGCCGACCTGGAGCGCGGCCGGCTCCGACGCGGCGAAGCTCAGCCACATCGCCTCGCGCAGATACACCGGCAGCAGGACGCCGCCGCGCGCCCGCATCCACGCGGGGGCCCGGTCGGCGTGGTCGGCCACCCGCCGGACCGGGAACTCGCCCAGCCCCGGTGGCAGCGGATGCGTACCGCTCTCCGGCAGGCGCAGGGTGCGCACGAACCGCACCGCGACCCCGCCGGGCAGCCGCAGCGTGTTCCCGTCGATCCGCACTCCGTCAGCGGTCATCCGTACGCTCCCTCGCCTCGGGCGCCGTCGGCCTCGGGCGCCGTCCACGGCCGTCCGTACGCTCCCCCGCCCGCGGCGCGGACCGCTCCGGCGGCTTCCTCACCGATAACGCTCACCGAAGCCCGCGCGGTTCCGCCACAGCTCCTCCTGCACCCCGAGGCGGTCGCGCAGCCAGGCCAGCCGGGGCAGCTTGGCCCGCTGCCCGCGCGAGACCCGGTCCAGCTCCTCCAGCAGGCGCCGGGTTCGGTGCTCGGTGTTCAGCTCGTCGATGATCCTGGTCGTCTCGGTGAGGACGGCCCCCAGCAGCTGCCAGTGCGCCCAGTCCTTGCGGATCTCCTCCTGGAGCAGCTCGGCCAGCCGGTCCCGGGTGCCGGCCGCCGTGTGCAGCTCGGCGGACAGCCGTGCCTCCGCCGACTCGGCGTTCTGACTCAGATGGGTCGTCACCAGCACCGCGAAGCTGACCACCGCGTCGGCGATCTCCGACAGCAGCTGCTCCACGGTGGCCCCCACCGCGGGCGGGAACAGCTCCTGCGGCCCGCGGGCCTTCGCCAGGTCCGTGAACGAGCGGGCCAGGACCCGCAGCACCACCGTGCAGATCTCCAGCGTGTCCAGACCGGTGCGCAGCACCACCCGGTGCAGCAGGCCCTCCTTCACCCGCGGATTGAGCCGCAGGCTGTCCTCGGCCTGCCGCAGCGCCGCGTCCACCTGCACGATGTCGTGGTCCAGCCGCCGCGCCTCGTGCAGCCGCTCGGCGGCCCGCTCCCAGGGGATGCGGCCCCCGGCCTCCTCGCCCATCCGCAGCATCAGCTGGCGCACCCGCCGGGCCAGGTCCTCGATGGACCGGCCGGCCTCGTCCACCCACACGGGTGGGGGCAGCAGCAGGTTGCAGGCCGTGCCGACGACCGCGCCGATCAGCGTCTCGACGATCCGCGCCCACGCGGTGAACCCGACCGTGGTGACCCCGAGCACCAGCATGGCGCTGATCGCCACCTCGGCGACGTACTCGTCGACGCGGACCAGGTGTCCCACGGCCAGCGCGGCGACGATCAGCAGGGCGAGGCTCCACCAGGTCAGGCCCACCAGCACGCTGAAGGCGATGGCGACCAGCACACCGGCGACCACCGAGTTCACCCGGCGGATGCCGTTGGTGAGCGTGGCGTAGAAGGTCACCTGGACGACCAGCAGGGCGGTCAGCGGTGCGGTGAGCGGGGCCGGTTCGGGGCTCAGCCGGAGCGCGATGACGTAGGCGATCGTCGCGGCCGTGGCCGACCGCAGTGTCTGGACGACCACCGGCTCCCGGCGGCGCTTCACCAGACGCAGTAGTCCCGTGATCAACTTTCGTTCGCGCATCCCTTGGCCTGTTCCCGCTCATCGGGGGCGTCGAACGTAGCCGTTCGCGGTCTGCTTCCGACTGCTTTCCGCCAGACGCTTACGCGTACAGCTTGTCGATGAAGGCGGACAGGTTGCCCGCCGTGCGCGCGATCTGCTCCTCCAGGGTCAGGCTCTCCTGGAACCGGGTGCCGGACTCGGGGGCCTTCCTGCCGCGTACGTACAGCGAACAGGCCAGGTCGGTGCACATGTACAACCCGACCGAGTTGCCCTCCCGGCCGGCCGCCCCCGCCTTCCGCGCGGTCATCAGCGACACCCCGCCGCCGGGATGCGTGGTCAGACACACCGAGCACATGCTCCGGTGCAGGAAGCCGTGCTGCGAGGCGGGGAAGCGCAGGGCGACACCGACGAGCCGGCCATCCCTTTCCGTGACCAGATAACTGCGGTCGGGAGCGCCCTGATCGCGCCAGCCGAGGAAGTCGAGATCGTCCCAGGGGCGCTCACCGAGGTCGCGGGGGACGGTCAGCCGCTTGGCCTCGCCCTTGGAGCAGTTGATAAACGAGTTGCGGATGTCCTGCTCGGTGAGCGATCTCATGGGCGGGGGTCCTTCCGGATGTCCAGTCGCGCAACCTAGAGCCCCTAGGCTGGCGACTATCCTATTTAGTCGTATGGGGGGGGACCAATGGATTTCCGGTGGAGGCCGCCCGCGCTGCCGCATCGTGCCCGGGGTGCGCTGGACCATGTCACCCGCACCGTGTCCGGTCCACCACTCGACCCCGGCCTGCGCATCACCGTCAACTTCCACCCCGACCGGATCTCCGGCGGACTGCCGATCCTGGAGTCGCTGGCCCGGGACGGCGCGTACCACTCGCAGTACGTCACCGGCACCAGCAACGGCGGCCTCACCGCCCACCCGGGCGGCGACCGGACGCGCTGGGAGAGCCGGATCTTCGGCGGCGCGTACGACGACGCCGACCCGGCCGAGCGACCGGTGTACGGCGCGCTGGACTTCCGGCACCAGGTGGTCGGTGCGGCCCCCCGCTTCGGCTCCTCGCACCCCAGGCTCTCCGCGGCGGTCCTGGCCCGGGCCACCTTCTGCTACCCGGACAGCGCGGCCGGGCCCACCGACTTCGGCGTGGCCGGCGCCATGCCGCTGATCGCCCTCGCCGAGGCCGACGAGCAGGACGCGCTCAACGACTACATCGAGGCCCATGTGCACGGGGGTGTGCTGCTCGACCGGGACGTGGAGGCGCTGGTACTGGACGCCGGCTACCGGGGCACCCCGGTGGAGACGGCCGCCCGGCGCCTGCCCTTCCCGCTCGCATGGCACCCCGGCTACCGCCTCACCGTCGCCGCACTGCGCCGGCACGCCGACTACCGCGGGCCGGAGTACGCCGACCTCGGGGCGCGCATCGCCGACCGCGGCCTCCTCACCCCCCGCGTGATCGGCGACGCGGCCCGCAGCGCCCGGTACGACCTCCAGGCCCTCAAGATGGTCTGGCACACCCTGGCCCGCTTCGGATCCCCGGAGGGCGCGGGAACGGCGAGGCTCCCACCGCCGCCCGTCACCCCGCCGCGCACGGACACCGCGGCCGGACTCGGGGGGCCCGCGGCCGTGGCTCCCCCGGGCGGCGCCGCGGTGCAGATCCCACCGGAGCGCTGCGGCTGAGGTTCCCGGCGGTCCTGGCGCCGTGGCCGCTGCCGACCTCTCGCCACGGCGTGCGCAGAGCCTGCGGCTGCTCGGCCGGGCCACGTCCGGGGAACCGCCACCACCGGGCCGGGCCGCCCCCCACTGCGCTCGCCGCACTGCGCACAGCGTGAGGGCCGGCCTCGC